>NZ_FCNU01000024.1 GCF_001545115.1 Candidatus Protochlamydia phocaeensis | reverse complement strand
ACGCCCTATGAATTTGCATTAATAAAGCCCGGTCAATTTGGCTCTGCAGAGCCAAAAAGACCTCATTGCCTAGAGGAAAATGAAATGAAAAATTTCGCCTAAAAACTGGTCCAGAAATTGGGGCAAGACCAACTTCATCTTGTATTTCGTTTTATACAATATTATTAAAAATTACTTGTTAAAAACGCTACTTTATCCTAGTAGAATTGAGCTAAACTTAGGAGTCCAAGGGGGAAATGGTGCATTTCTTCCATTTTGGATAACGGCCAACCCTCTAGAAAAGAAAACGTTCATTATTCTTTTCATTAAAATAATGGATAGAGTGGTACTCATTATTGTAATGGATATAACAGGTATAAAATGCCTAGCTGGCATATTAGAAAATACTCCTTTAGCTATCATATCTATCATCCTTAAAGAAGGATAAACTATAGGAAAAGTTACAATGAAATTTGAAGTAAAATATGCGCTAGCAACGCAATAATCTTTCAATTTTTCGATATTCATAATTTCCTTATTGATTTAGGTTATGCGTTTTAGTTGTATAAGTAGTTTGGATGTGATTGCCGTAATCTATTCTTTGCTCATTAATAACATTTACAGCTCCTTGGATGTGGTAATTTCCATCTTTATCGTAATGAGCATAGGTGGTAGAAGAACCGCCTCCAGTTGGGGTAATATTCTTCAGAAAATTGTAACGATCAACTTTCCTGCGTAAATAGTCTTCGGCAATATTTAGTTGATTTTGATCGGTTGTATGATCGAGATTCATCTTTTTTTCTCTGATTCTTTCGATTTTTTGTACCAATCTATTAATTCTAGGTCTTCCTGCATCCATACCGCTATGTTTTTTAGCTGATGAATTAAGAGCTATTGAATGGGATAAAACAGTGCTAAGTCCCCCAAACGTCAAAACTCCAATTGGTCCCAATGCCAATCCTAAAAGGCCTCCTCCAAATCCTGCTATAGGATCAGCAATTATCTGTCCAATTGATCGGTCGATGATTTCTCTTCTACACATTGCTTCACCTTTTTCTTCATCAGTGAGCAATTCTTCAGCAGGTTTATTTTGGATGGCACGTTCTTGATTATCCATTTCCTGTAAAAATTCGCATAATTGGACGTTTTTTAATCTACTGGAATTTTTAACATACATTTCATGGTTAAGTGGAATAAGGCAGGGATAAAAATTTTGTTCGAGAAAAGATAGAGATTGGACAGACATTCGCTATTCCTTGAAGTTAAATATATAAACTAAACGTTAAGACTCTACAAAAAGCAATTAATAAAGTCCAACTTAAAGGAATGTTTATGTAATAAAGTAAAAAGTTTTGTTCTATAAAAACAATCTATAATCAGTATGAAATAAATCAGCTAAACGTTTTGCAATTGTTTTCCCAATAGGTCTCTTTCCCAATTCCATCTTAGAAATGTTTGTCTGAGCAATTCCCAGTAAATTGCCGAGAGCTGCTTGAGTTAAGCCTTCACGATTACGTAATCCGCGAAGAGTAACAGCCCATTCAGGCAGATCACCGCAGATTTTACGAATCATTTCATCTGCTGACATAGCATCTTCTTCGTGGGTTCTTGTAATAGGCAGAGTTGATTGCTCAATAGGGTGCTTTCTCGTGTGTCCCCGCATAATATACCTCTATAATCTTATCTTTTTTATTCACTATACGCCAGCAAACAACATATGTTGGACGGCCCTTTTCAATATGGCAGTGATAGTTTTCATGTGGCATTTTAGTATAATTAGGCCATGAAGATCTATAAGGGCCAAGCAGTTGCAACTCTCTTAATAAGAGCACAAAGGATTTAGCGGCATTTTTTGAAAGATTCTTATCCGCTTTCTTTGCTTGGCTTGCAATCTCAACTATCCATGTTTCTTGCTTTGTCATGATACTATGATAGATCATTTTTCGATCTATTTTCAACAACTTTTTTCAGAGATAAAGATTTTCCTTAAGATAGAATTGAGCTGCTAATTATCAAGCGTTTTGCTATGATCTTATACCTTTAATTATGAGGGTGTTATGAAAATATTTAATTGTATTTTTTGTGTCTCTTTACTCACCTTGTCAATTTTATTTTTAGGAAAAGGTTTTGCTGAAGAAGATACTTTTTTAGATAAACTAATCAAGGAAAATTATAATGCTATTAGTAACTGGATATGGGGGTCAAGAGGCATATGATGCAAGTCTTCAGAGGTATAATGCAGAAAAAGAATCGGCCTTCCAAAAAGGCTTAAAAATATGCGAAGAAATGGCTAAAAAAGGGTCTTGTATTCATCAAGAACGCTTAGCCATTTTTTATTATAACGATAAAAAATTTAAAAAAAGTCTTTATTGGGCAAACAAAAGTGCCGAACAAGGGTCTTATAATGGAATGGCTATTTTAGGTGCAGCGTATGTTCAAGGAAATGGTGTAATAGAAGATCCCATTGAAGGTTGTATGTGGTTTTTTTTAGCTGCTGCAGCTGGCCATGAGGAAATAAAAAAAAGTTTGGATGAGTACAACTCTAATAAAAAAGATCCTGAATTTATGGAATGTATAAAAAGAGCGCGGAATTGGATGAAAGAACATCCACATATATTTTTTAATCCGGATTGAGATTTTTTTATCTATAATTGGAAAATTTTTTATTTAGCCTCCTGAGGATAAATCTCCTCCTGGGGGCTATACCTCTTTTTATCTATATAAATTACACTAAACAAACTTTCTAGCTTGCATTATCTGCACGAGAAGACTTGCCATAAGCATTGACTATTTGGTTAGAGATTCAAACTTCTCAAAACATTATTCTGGTAATCTCTCAAATCCTGATAATATTCCTTTAACATGTTAACGCTCGTATGTCTAGTCTGCCTCATAACGACAGTATCTGGCACCTTAGCTTCTCGAAAACTTTAGTTGTATGATGTCTCTTTTTATAATTCCACTATAACACAGTGTAGATAGTCAGTAAAACTTACGGAACATTTATTCTGCCAAAGTTGTTCTTAAGAAATACGGAGGAGCCGTTTTTATTCCGATAGAAGTGGTCTTATCTCAGTCTGGACGGAATTGGAAATCTAAAACATTTAATCCGAATCGGCTATGGAAACAGATTGAAGCCAAAAGCAAAGGGAAACTCAAAAGAGAGCACTTTTACAGATGTTAATGTGTCCTCTTTGTCCCAGTTGTCCTAAAAATCCAACTTTAAGGTTCTATGAGCAATGACATTGATGGTATGAAATTTTGTAATTCCATTGAAAACAGTAGGTATTTCTTTGATTTGTTCATTTATCTCTAAAATTGAAAAACCATGAGAAGAAAAAAGAGTCTCTAGTTCTTGGATATTTAAAATACTTAAATCTGGATTTGCAGCCCAGGTGTGTTCCTCTCCAAAAAAACCACCTACAAAATACCCATTATATTCGATTCTATTAAGAACATTATCTCTCATTATTTGTTCAAAGAGATGAGGTGGAATAAAGGAAAAAGCGTAAGTTCCAACAACAGCTTTAAAGGGGCCATATTCAGCTGGTAAGTCTTCAATGCTTGAGATTATGCTATCCTGAATTCCATGGTCCAAGCCTTCTTTTTTGAGATTTTCTATAGTGTAATAGATTGCATTAGGAGCAATATCTAGTATTACAACCTGATGTCCATTTTTTATAAGGCAAGCAGCATTTTTTCCCGTTTCACAGCCAATGTCTAGAATTATACTAGGTTCTCTGAGATACTTTAGTGTCAATGTTTCTACAGGTTGAAAGGGTTGAGGGATATTCCCATTTGTTTGATTTTGTAATTTTTCGTTAAAATCCATCCATTTTTCGATGTTTGATTCAGTTTGTTGGAATTCAACTTGTCCGATTAAATTATTCGATATTATTAAGAATAAAAAGAATTTAAAATAAAACATTTAACTTTAATTGTTTAAAATTTTTACAAAAATTTTAATTGTCAAAATTGTAAGATTTTACACATAATTTTTGATGATTCCATTCATTTCTAAATGTGAAATTAAAATTATGATGGAAATTAAATTTTCATACAAGTCATCGATTCAAAATAGAAACCGAATCATAATTTTAATGGTGCACTTATGGTGCACTATTTCACAAAAAATGGAAGGAAATGACAACTTTATGCAACTTAAATAGACATAAATATATGACTGTCTTTTTGTTATGTGCTGTATCTTTTTGTGAATATTTGACAGTTGACTGACTGTAAATCCCTCGACTCACGTCTTCGCTGGTTCGAGTCCAGCCGCCCCCAATTTTTAAAGAGTAAAAGTGAAAGGAGAAAGGATAAAAAGAGCAAAAGTATCTTGAATAATCTTTCGCAAAGAACCAAATACTTTTCTTTAAAAATCATTCATTTATTCACAAATCTTCCCAAAACAGTCGAAGCTGAAGTGATAGGCAAGCAAGTTCTAAGAAGTGGAACTTCTGTTGGTGCTCATTATCGAGAAGCCATTTTTGCTCGATCAAAAATGGAATTCGTCGCCAAAATCGATGCTGGCCTCCAAGAATTGGAGGAGACGGTTTATTGGCTAGAGCTTCTGGAAGAAGGACAGATTGTTTGTTCCGAAAAGCTCGGTGGCTAATGCAAGAGTGTAAGAAATGACTGCTATTTTGGTCACCATTTCCAAAAAGACAAAAGCATCTTAACTTATCCTTTCTCTTTTATCTTTATCCTTTAAAAACTTCTCTCGACTTCGGTCTCTGTTGGTGATAGAGAGGGATTAGGCTTCGCGTCTGACATTAAATCAATAAACATCTTGGCATTACGGGGTAATTTTTTATTTTTTGGAAAAATTGCTAAAATTCGGTAAGGAATTAAGGGAATGGATAATTCGTAAGGAATTAGTGAGCGCTTACCAATAATATAATCAGGAAGAAAGCCAATTCCTAAGCCTTGTTTTGTTAAACTTGCGATGACTTCCCAGCTGGAAACTTCCATATAAGTTCTGATTTCTATTTCGTGATCATAAAAATATTGTTTTAACAAAGAGACCTCTTTTCGTTCCTCACTAAGAATAAATTTATTTTTGGCTTGACTTGGCAATTTCCTTGCTCGATATAATTGATACTTTCCGCTATAAATTTCGTACGAATTGAAAGCTGAAAAATCTTCATTATCCAAAACAATTCCAAAATCAACATCACCTTTTTTAACTAATTCAATAATTGTGCCTGTATGGCCAAATCTTAAAATAGGTTCTACTTCGCTTGCCATTTTAGACAGCCTCTCTAAGTATGGAGGAAGCAAAGAGAGCGCAAAACTATGTGTGCAAGCAAAAGATAATCTTCCCTTAAAGACTCCCTCCACTTCATTAAATGAATCTTCAATTTCAGAAAATACGCTGAAAATTTGTTTACACTTATCTAAAAGTAATAACCCATCTGCTGTAAGCTGAAAGCGATTCTTTTCATGAGTAATTAATTGCTTTCCTAGATTGATTTCTAGCTTATGGATGGCTTGGCTAATTGCGGATTGACTGACAAAGTTTTCTTTTGCAGCCTTTGAGATGCTCTTTGCTTGCCCGGCACTAAAAAAATAACGAAGGAATGTGATGTTTGGAGCACATTTCATATATACCCATTATAAGTTTTACTTATACATAGTATCAGATTAATTAAATTTTTCTAAATGTGATACTGTATTATTCTTAAGTTCTAAAAGTTTTTTACTTAAGCAATAGGGAATAAAATATGAAGAAATTTTGTTTAACGCTTCTGCTGGCATTTTGCATTTTATCTTGCCATGCATATGCACAAACCACACAAGTAGAGAATATGAAAGAGGTTTTTAATTACATACAGAATGCTAATTCAAAGACGTTAGTTATTTTTGATGTTGATATGGTTCTAGTCCAACCAAGTGATCCTGCATTTCAAATGGCTAATATGAAACGCTTCAGTACAATTTCTAAAAGAATAATGAAGGAAGTACCGGAAGATAAGCAAATGATATTTTTGAGTTTAATGACTATTCATTCAAAGCCTGTTCTCCTTGATGATCGCATTCCTCAGTTCTTACAAGGAATTATTGATAAAGGTGTACCGACAATGGCAATGACCGCTAATTTAACTGGTAGATTTGGTCCAATTCAAAATATGGAAAAATGGCGAATAGAAAGTTTACAGCAATTGGGAATTGATTTTTCTAAGTCAGCCCCTTACTCAGCCTCTATTATATTTGATGATTTAACATCTTATCGGGAAAATTACTCAAAATATCTTAATGGGATTCTATTTGTTAATGGTACTATGATTTCCAAGGGAGAGGCATTATTAGCTTTTCTTGAAAAAACAGATTTTTATCCAGAAAAAATCATTTTTATTGATGATCGCCAAGATAATTTAAAGAGTGTAGAGATATTCCTTAAAAAGCTCGATAAAGCTATTCAGTATCAAGGTATTCATTTTATTGGAGCCCAGAAATATCCATCAAAAATAATTTCAGAAAGTGACTTTGAATCTCGATGGCAGCAGCTTGCATATGAAGCAAAAGAAATTAATTAATAAAAGGGATTTTAAGACACAAATTGATCAAGATGTTTTGCCTATTTAGTCTTTCTATTCTTTTTCTCAATTAATAGTATTAACCTTTGCATGTGCAAGGGGAAGCGTTTGCTTAAAATTATTGATTGCTTTTCCTTGTCGACTGTAGAGGCGGTTATGAAATTATTCTGTTATGGAATGTCATTGATGATGATCTTCGGACCTCTTTTGGGCGAGTCAGTGAATTTATCTAACGAATCTGATGGTTTCGATCCTGCTATCTATTTGAAATATGAAGATTATAAATGGGAGAAGCTTATTCCAGAATTGGGAGATCTATCAGCAGAAATGACAATTCTACATGTCAATCCCAAAACAGGAGGAACTCAATTAATGATTCGTTGTCCAAAAAATTATCATGCTCCAAAACATTGGCACACAGCTAACGAAACTCATTATTGCGTTTATGGGCACTTTCTGATGAGAGATCAGGATGGAAAAGTTGCAGACTTAAGCCCAGGTTCTTACAATTATATGCCAAGCAAAATGATTCACGAAGGATGGACCAATTCTGAGGAAGGAAATCTTCTTTACATATCTCTTGATGGTCCATGGGATATCAATTTTATTGACGGAACGCCTACGCCCAAACAAGTGCATGATTTGTCTAATAGACCTGTATTTCCTAAATCATCAAAACCGCCTATATATCCCTCTGTAAGTGAGATAAAATAATAGTCGGACTAGTCTTATTTTGGAGATTTCATTTTATCATTGCTATTCGCTTTGGCTTCTCCTCGAGCGAAATATCCAAAAAATGCTGCACGCTTTATTGCGTGACGTTTTAAAATCGGCAGGGCTTTCTTTTTAATGGTTGGGAGTCTTATAATTGTTCGCATCTCATTTCATCCTTTTCAGTTAAATGAGCAACGATAGATTTTAAAGATCTATTCTTATTGATTAAATGATATCGTTATACGCAAATTTTACGCACTAGACTGCAAAAAACTGGCATAAATGGCATAGAGCACCTCAATTACTGGATTGTTAAACCTTTAAAAATGTCGCACCTATGCTAGTTTATGCTGCTGTATGGGAGGGGAACCGACTGTAAATTCCTCGTCTCAAGACTTTGCTGGTTCGAGTCGAGCTGCCCCATTCATTTGGACGCTTTTTATAGTCTACTAGGATAGTAAATGGCTCATATGTCTGTATAAGTAGCTTTTTTGCCATCGAATTTCAAGTTCTGAAATACAAAATTCAAATGTAGCTTTCTTTATGCTTCTCAGGCGTTGCCAGACATCCGCAATGCGTGCAAGTGATCAATCCTCGAAGAATGAAGGACTCCGTAATTTTCTTATGAGGCTTCAGCCCAAATGTTACTCTTTTTGTGTTAAGGTGAGTTACGAAAAGATTGTGAGTTTCTTTGGCGTAACATATGCTATTGCACTGTAAATCTAACAGAAGGAATTATGATGCCTTATAAGCCTATTTTGGGAACGCTTGGATATGTCTTGTCACCGGATCATAAACGTGTTTTGCTTGTGCACCGCAATGCTCGCAAAGGCGATCATCACCACGGCAAGTACAATGGCCTTGGTGGCAAAATGGAGTCTAACGAAGATGTGGTGACATGTATGCAGCGCGAGATAAGAGAAGAAGCTGGTATCGAATGCTCTCTCATGAAATTGCGTGGTACGATTAATTGGACAGGTTTTGGTCCCGCTGGTGAAGATTGGCTTGGCTTTATCTTTCTCATTGAAAGCTTTACAGGTACCCCTTATAAGCAAAACGATGAAGGAGTGTTAGAATGGGTGCCTTTGGAAATAATGGAGGAGTTGCCTATGTGGAAAGGCGACCGCTATTTTTTGCCGCTGGTGTTTGATGACGATCCGCGTGTTTTTCACGGATATATGCCTTACAAAGATGGCGATCCCTTGAATTGGACATTTATCCGACAATAGTAGTAACTGGACTTTTGACAAATTTTGGGTTTCGCCCATAATTTGTCAAAGATTGATGTTAAGCAAATACTATCACAGATACGTCAATCTTGTATTGACTCAGCTCAAACATTCCTGGTTTACAGGAAAATCTTAAAACCATTTTTGATATTTTTCCGGTCAAAAGTTCTGAAAGCGTCCAACCGCCCCGAATCCAATAAAGAGACAGAAGGGACATGGAAAACATATCTTTGGAAAAATTATCTGTCCTAAATCAGACTTGATCTGATTCCATGCGTTCAACTGGCCGCTTGATCAATTTTTGACTGCGAACAGGAGGGCGTTAGAACCGCCAACGGAAAAGCGATGAGTATATCAGATAAAACCACATTGTTAAGCTGATTAATCCGAAAAAAACAAGCCACCTTATACTCCCTTTTTTTTGAAAATTGACATCATTTTTAAAAATTCTAACCATTTCGAAAATCACTGATGAAATGGGGAAAGCAAAGCCTATATTAATTACTAAAAGTAAGCCTATGTTTATGGGTTCCATGCATATTCCTTTTAATACAAAAAGCTTCTGCTAGCTTGGCTAATTATTTTAGAATTAAGCCCGCTGCTTGTTCCACTTTCTGGACTGCTGTTTGAAATTTATCTACTGACGTATATCATTTACGCAAATTTTATGTAGATTCAGCAGACTGCAATAGATTATTTTCTTATTTCTTCTCCACCTATCCAAGTCTTTAACTTTTTTGGTATAACAAATGAGAGGGAGACGCGCGCTTGGCAGATTCTGTCTCATTTTTATTTTTTGTTTTGTGCGACCAGCGTGATCTAGAAGTAAGTCAACACGTCATTGACTTTTTTGTTGAATTCAATAAAGAAGGAAAACAATTGTCATAGTAACGCATGACATGAAAGTGGCAAAGTAGGCTAAGAGAAGAATTACCCTTTCTAAAGGTGGAACATTAAATCCATAAAATAAGTGTAACAATGACCGATCGTTTATCTTTTTTCGACCGCTATTTAACCCTATGGATTTTTTTAGCCATGGTAATTGGAGTGGGAATTGGGTATGCCTATCCGAACATTCGCTCTATTATCAATGCCTTTCAATATGGAACAACGAATATTCCGATTGCGATCGGTCTAATTTTGATGATGTACCCACCACTTGCTAGGGTAAAATATGAACGGATGAGAGACGCTTTTCGAGATAGTAAAGTTCTTCTGCTATCGTTGGTTCAAAATTGGTTCATTGGACCTGTCTTGATGTTTCTTTTAGCTATTATATTTTTGCCTCATTATCCCGATTACATGACAGGACTTATTCTCATAGGTCTGGCTCGATGTATTGCAATGGTTATTGTATGGAATGATCTTGCCAAGGGAGATAGAGAGTATTGTGCAGGCCTTGTTGCTTTTAACTCTATTTTTCAAATTCTTTTCTTCCCGCTTTATGCTTATGTATTTATCACTTTACTACCAGCCTTCTTCGGTTTAAAAGGCCATGAAGTCAACATCTCAATTGGAGAAGTTGCAAATAGTGTTTTTATTTATTTAGGTATTCCCTTCTTAGCCGGAATTCTAACTCGCTTTATTGGCCTTAAATCTAAAGGAAAGGAATGGTATGAAAATCGCTTTATGCCGTCCATTGCCCCACTTACGCTTATTTCTTTACTGTTTACGATTCTAGTCATGTTTTCTCTGAAAGGCGAATACATTGTGCAACTTCCCTTTGATGTAATAATTATTGCCATTCCTTTATGCGTATATTTTGTCATTATGTTCCTTTTATCTTTTTATCTTTCTTTTAAAGCTGGAGCCAATTACGAACAATCCGCTACATTGAGCTTTACAGCAGCTTCTAACAATTTTGAATTAGCAATAGCGGTTGCCATTGCAGTATTTGGCATCAATTCTGGCCAAGCCTTTGCAACCGTTATTGGTCCATTGGTTGAAGTACCCGTGTTAATTAGCCTTGTAAATGTATCTTTTTGGATAAAAAAGCATGTTTTTGACTTATAAATTTAAGAATCAAAGGATTTAATTAATGATTTCAACTCATTAGGAGTTTTTATGACAAAAAATTACAAAGACATTACAGCTGATATTTCAGTTTTTTTATCAAAAATGCGTAAAGAAATGCCAGAGGTAATGAATGGATTCAATACCTTAGCTCAAGCTGCTACAAAAGACGGAGCCCTTAATAAAAAGACAAAAGAACTAATAGCACTTGCTTTGGGCATTGCAGCTCATTGCGATGGCTGCATCGGATTTCATACTCAATCTTTAATTAAGCTAGGCGTAACTCGTGAGGAATTTCTCGAAACTTTGAGCATGGCTGTTTACATGGGGGGAGGACCTTCATTGATGTATGCTGCTGAGGCGTTGAAAGCTTTTGAGGAATTCAATGGTATGGTTTAAGTAATTTAGCATTTTATTTTCACTTACCTATATCCAAATTGCCTGAAGATAGATAAATGCCCAATCAAAAAAGCAGAAGTTTTTTTATATGTACAAGAAATTCTTATCCATCTTTCAGCCCTTTTAAAGGACCAAAATAAATAGCGCTTATTCTGGTCCATTTGCTCCCTTCTTATCTAAGCTTTTAAAGAGATTATTTTATGTTTCTTCGTTTCCTATTATGTATTTTGATTTTTTATAGGGACCAGCCACATTCATGCCTGTGAGGGGGCGGGAGACGCTTATTCTTTTCGCTGCTACTTTCTATATTGCGAATGCCTGTTCAACATCATCTCATAGAGAAAAAGCTTGCTCTTATTTAAAATTTCTTGAAAATCTGGAAATTAATAAATAAATCGTAATGTGAGTGCATGATTGTACGAAAGACGGTATTTCTCGGAATTTTTCTCTTATTTGCCTTTCACTCTCTTTGGGCAATCCCTCTTGCAGAACAATTCAAGCAAACAGGCTATGTAGAAATTTGCAATAAGGAGCATGGGACGGCAACCTTTGATTCTCTGTATGCATCTTTTGATGAGCTCATCGAATTTCTTCAAACAAATCCGGTTTGGGCACAAAAATTATACGCCGCAAAAGAGCGTTTTATTCGCTCAAAAGATAGACATTACTACTCCACTGATTTTTTTGGTTTCTACGATGAATCAAAAAGAGAAGGCAGAAGCCAGATCTCCTTTTATTATTCGACCCATTTCCATGAATTTATTTGCTCTCACTACCCAGAATTCAACCAGGTTCCGGAAATCATCCGTTTTTTTGACGCTTGTCACGAGATTCAAAAACCGTATGGAAATCTATTCGATGAAGCGGCAGCTGAGTTGGGTTTAGAAGCGATTTTCTCTTCGGAATACGGCCAGCCGCCTATTCTTTTCAAAATAATCAAATATCTCCCTTCTTACTTCGCCACAAGGCCTCATTACGATGGCACTGCATTTTCCCTTTTTCTTGATAGTACGGACAACCAATCGCTTCTTCTTTCTCCTTATAAATCCTCATTTACAGTCGAGGATTTTTCTTCCCCTCTAAGAGAGTTTTCTCGAGGGGATAATCAAAATTCTATCTTACTCATTCCCGGTGTGCTTTTAGCAGAATTTTCTATCTATCCGACCCCTCATATTGTCGTACAAAACGGCAAAATTCGATATGCAACAGTCGCATTCGCTATGAGACCCAACTGCATTCCTCAAAAAACTGAATTCTCCTCTCTTCCGGACTTTAAACGTTGAATAATTTTTTTTTACACAATATGCTGTCAAAAAATAATTGTGAGTTTTCCCATGTTCAAATTCAAGTATTGGATTTTTCTTTTTGCTTCCCATTCTTTATATGCATTAACAACGCTCAATGTAACAGTAAGCTCAGATAATAATCCGGGTGGCTTTGGAGAGGTGGGCGATCTGAGATATTGCTTGAATTCAATGAATCAAGATTTAAACACGATACCTGATGATTATGCTATTGTCTTTGACTTTCCAATGACTATTCAACTCAATGGAATTCTGCCGATTATTAATAATTCCTCAAATCCTGTGAATATTACCATTGGCAACCCAGGCCCTACTCCTACAGTCACAATTGACGGTAACAATGGCGCTTACAGGGGATTTTTCATCCCAATGGGAAATGTGACGATCCAAAATATAATCTTTCAAAACCTGACTGCAAAAGGAGGCGATGGTGGAGACGGAATTTCGGGCGGCGGCGGTGGCTTGGGTGCCGGCGGGGCCATTTACGCACCTCAATCCTTTTTAAATGGTTCGAATCCTTCAATCACCTTGGCGAATGTATCGATAAACAACTGCTCTGCTATTGGTGGAAATGGGGGAAGTTATTTAGGCCTATCTTCTACAGGCAATGAGGGGGGGGGCGGCGGCGGCGGCTTTAGCGGAAATG
>NZ_FCNU01000023.1 GCF_001545115.1 Candidatus Protochlamydia phocaeensis | reverse complement strand
ACGCCCTATGAATTTGCATTAATAAAGCCCGGTCAATTTGGCTCTGCAGAGCCAAAAAGACCTCATTGCCTAGAGGAAAATGAAATGAAAAATTTCGCCTAAAAACTGGTCCAGAAATTGGGGCAAGTCCACAAAGAGCTAGAGATCATCTTCTTCTTTTCGTTCTTTTACTTCTTCTGGGCTGATAGCCTCTTCTTCTTCGTAGTATTGATCGTCTTCATTGTCGCCCCTTTCTTCAGAAGGAGTCATAAATGTTTTTTCTAAATGATCACTAGGTCCTTTTTCCTCGTCCTGATCAAAATTAAGAGGTTTAGGATTATCACTATTGCTTTTCTTTTTTTTATGTTTCATATCACCCCGCATTGCTCATATTGGCTTCGTTCTACCGCTAACATAAAGAATCGCTTTTAGAAAATTTATCATAAGTCCACACATAAACATAGACGAATATCAGTCTTACATAACATCTACCCAAGATTGGATGTCAAACAAATTTCAAAGTCTTCCTAGCAACCACAAAATAAGGACAATAATTAAAATTGTTCCCAAAAGTCCGCTGGGACCATATCCCCAACCAGAACTATGCGGCCATGATGGGAAAGCGCCAATAAGCAATAAAATTATGATGACAATTAATACTGTGCCTAGCATGGCTTCTCCTTTAAAAAAAATGTCAATAAATATTTTGTCAATTTTCATTAAGCTAGAATAACCATACTCTGATGTCAACATAAATATTTAATTTATATGTTTAAGGAAGGTAGTTATAGGAAATTACCCGACTGGAGAGTGGATCCTAATTAGGAGGAGAGATCAATTACAACCTTCTGTCAATGTATTTTTAGAATTTATATCTTTACGATATTGCCTTTGCTAACAAATAGGTGGCTCCAGCAGCCATTTCCCTAACAAATACCGTTTGAAAACTATTTTTAAAAAGAAAAACCTCTATAAAGTATCCTTTGACAAGACCGAAGCAGAATAATGCCAGAAGGGTTGCAGAGGCAGAGATTAAGAGAGCTGTATTAGAGTCTGACATTAAGAGATAGCGGAATAATGGAATAATACCCCCTAAAACATAAGAAAAGCAATTGTGAAGGCGCTTTAGGAAAGCTCTAAAAGGATCTGCCTTTTCAAGTCCGAGTTCGAATTTCATCGTGAAATCTTTTCATGCTGTGGGATTTCGCTTAAGAGCTATCACCACAGATGATGATTCATTTTTGGAAACACCGTATTTGGCAAATATATCCTATATTTCCTGTTCTTCTGCCTGAGTTTGGTGGATAATTTCGGGCTGTTCTCTCTCTTGGCTTCGCTCTCAAAATATTTTGTGTCACTTTTAACAGCTAAGTAGCTTCCTAAATCCATAGCAATTGAGCCTGCTGCAATTTCGGCAAAGCCAGCTGTGATTACAAGATGAGTTTCAGCGACGGCACCGAATATACCCCAGCGAGAGCAAAAGGCACAGTGAGTCCATCTGACATGCCAACTTATGCTGTTTCCAGCTTGGAAATGGTCTTCTTTGTGATATATCGTTTTCATGACATCGATTCATTTTTTTTATGGTTTTTGATGCTCTTTTATGGATCAAAATTTCTGGCGTGTGTATTAAATCCTTAATATTGTACTAGATAAAAAATGTTAATTAGAATATCGGGACATCAAAAAGCCTTCATTCACATTGACTAGTCAATCCGTTACAGTATGAATGCGATTACCTAAAATAGGTCTTACCACGCGACAGCATTCACAGGATTAAAATTTCTAATAATTATTTTTAAGTGACGTGGTTGGATTGATGAGTGTTCTCTTTCGAATGGATTGCCAAATCTTCGATTTATCGTCGAAACCGTCTATGTTAAGAATAAGCCTGAGCTAGGAGAAATTTATGGTAGCAACAAAAACACAAGCGATCGATAAGCAAAAAGCATTAAAAGTGTTAAATAAATTTTTAGATCAATTTAAAAATTATTGTAAGCAAAATAGCCACCTGATGCCGTTAATTTTGAAAATATTTTTTCGTGATTTTTAGAATTCAAGCAATGGAAAAACTGATAGGAAAAAAATCCAAGATTTTTTAAAACGCATTTAAGAAGAGCAAAAGAAATATTCACATGTCGGGTTCTCTCACCTTCAAGATTATTTGATTGCGGGCAATAAAGGCACTATTCAATATGAGATGAATCTAACTTTACAGAATGGACTGACCTATCGTCGGACAAACCAAAATCTCTGATTCCGAGGATATAAAGAAGAGGAAACTGTCATAACAGTCTTCGACATTAGAGTGCAGAATGACTTAAATAGGTTCCACTTAGTGCAAAATGTGATTGATCGCTTACTATATTTAGGTTCCAAAGGGAGACTATCTGAAGCAAATAGTTCGGAAAAAAACTCATCGAGCACAAACTTTACATTGATAAATATGGCCAAGACATGCCGGAAATCCGGAATTGGAAATGGGGTGGATTGTGAGTCTGCAGTTTGACAAGGAACCCGCCTTTTGGCAGCAGAATTTGACAGTTTTATTACAATATTATAAGGCAACCTCAGACGGATTGACAAGCAGCGAGGTCTCTGAACGCCTTGTACATTATGGCCCTAATCTATTTCATCCACAGCGAAAAAATGCATTACTTTTTCAGTTTCTGTCCAAGTTTAGCAATCCTCTTGTCATCATTCTGCTCGTAGCCAGTGCTATATCAGCTCTCACAGGGGATGTCGCTAGCTTTATCATTATTTCGCTTATTGTCTTCATGAGTGTCACACTGGATTTTATTCAGGAATATAAGGCCGGTAAGGATGCCGAGAAATTACGTCAATCAGTGACAGTGCATGTGCAAGTGTTGCGAGATGGAAAATCTCAGGAGATTCCTCTTCCTTCGCTGGTTCCTGGAGATGTTGTGCTACTTGCTGCCGGTGACTTAGTTCCTGGTGATGGACGCATATTGGAGGCAAAGGATTTTTTTGTAAATCAGGCGCTTCTAACTGGGGAACCATATCCGGTCGAGAAAAAACCAGGCGAATTACCTAATGAGGCTGAGATCCTATCAGCGAGCAATACTGTATTACGAGGAACTTCAGTAGTGAGCGGAACGGCAAGAATATTAGTTTGCAATACCGGTGCTAATACAGTGCTTGGCGATATTGCTGACAGTCTTATAGCCAAAGCTCCTCCTAATGCATTCGAACAAGGTATTCGTAGCTTTGGACTGCTTATCATGCGCTTTACAATCTTTCTCGTGCTGTTTGTTCTTCTAGTCAATGCATTCTTCCATAGACCATGGCTTGAATCCTTTATCTTTGCCGTAGCATTAGCGGTCGGATTAACTCCCGAACTGCTTCCTATGATTGTTTCAGTGACTCTTGCCAAGGGAGCAAAGCGTATGGCGGCTAAACGAGTCATTGTTAAACAACTCGCTTCCATACAAAACTTGGGAAGTATGGATGTGCTTTGTACGGATAAAACAGGTACGTTAACTGAAGCACGTATTCATTTGGAGCGCCATATTGACAGCCTTGGACGTAATAGCAACAGAGTTTTGGAGTTGGCCTATCTGAACAGTTTTTTTGAAACAGGATTGAAAAGTCCATTGGATGATGCGATCTTGGAACATAAAGAGATCGATATGACTGGTTGGCGAAAAATTGACGAAGTGCCTTTTGATTTTGAACGTCGTCGAGTTTCGGTACTGGTTGATAATGGACAGAAAAGAATGCTCGTGATCAAAGGGGCTCCAGAAGATATCTTGCGTCTTTGCACAACTTATGAAGGGGAAAGTGACACTGATTTACGCCCTTTAGATGATGCAGCGATGGCTATCGTGCGAGCACTATTTGACTCTCTAGGAAGAGAGGGATTCCGAGTACTTGGGATTGCCTGGCGTCAGGAAGAAACCGATTACCCTCATATCGTAGTAAGCGATGAGGCAAAACTTGTTTTTTCAGGATTCGCTGCTTTTCTTGATCCACCTAAAGAGAGTGCGAAGAAGGCTTTAGAACACCTTGCTGCCAGTGGAGTCTCGGTCAAGATAGTAACTGGCGATAATGAACTTGTGACCGAACATATTTGCGGACAGTTGGGACTGTCGATTACCGGAATTCTGACGGGCGCGGATATCCTGAAAATGGATGATCAGGCCTTAGTTGGACAAGTAGAAAGTGTTAATCTATTTTGTCGTGTTACTCCGGCCCAGAAAAATCGGATCATTCTAGCTTTAAAGAAGCGAGGTCATACTGTTGGATATCTTGGGGATGGGATTAACGATGCTCCTTCACTTCATTCTGCAGACATCGGCATTTCTGTGGATAGTGCTGTTGATGTTGCTAAAGATGCAGCAGAAATGATTCTTTTAGAACATGACTTGGGGGTTCTCCAAAGTGGGGTTATTGAGGGGCGGCGTACATTTGGCAACATTATGAAGTATATCATGATGGGAACCAGTTCTAATTTCGGCAACATGTTCAGTATGGCAGGTGGATCTTTGTTTCTTCCCTTTCTTCCCATGCTACCCACGCAGATTTTGCTTAATAACATGCTTTACGATATATCTGAAATTCCCATCCCAATGGATAATGTCGATGAAGAATACCTGATGCGCCCCAGACAATGGGATATTAACTTTATTCGAAAGTTCATGCTGATCGTTGGACCCATCAGTTCCATCTTTGATTTTCTGACCTTTTTTGTAATGCTCACAGTTTTTCAAGCCGGGGAGGCTCTTTTTCATACTGGCTGGTTCATCGAATCATTGGCAACGCAGGTACTCGTTATCTTTGTCATTCGCACGCGCAAGATTCCTCTAAAGAGCCGCCCTAATCCTTGGCTCACTATCTGTTCTCTCTTAATAGTATCATTAGCTATTTTGCTACCCTTCACTTCTTTAGGAAAGTTTCTTGGATTTGTTGCACCTCCGTTGCTATTCTTTTTTATCCTGGCGAGCATGGTGATCGTGTACTTACTGATGGTAGAAGTGGTAAAACAATGGTTTTATAAGCATTATAGCTCACGCTAAATTCAACACTGACAGTACATCTTTCATACAACATCTGAAGATTTTTCAAAGAGGACTAGAACACTCTAAAAACAACTTAATCGTCTATGCAATAATCAGATTTTATCAAGGCTTGAGCCAATCCTCGAAAGATCAAATGATGGAAAGGTAAAAGCCCATACCAATAGATTCTTCCCAAGAGTCCATGTGGACGAAAAGTGGCTGTTTGGTAAAGGGTGTGGTTGACAATCTTGAATTCAAGCCATGCTTCGCCAGGAAGTTTCATTTCAGCATACAGCAAAAGGCGGCGGTTTTTGCTATCTGCAACCAGAACACGCCAAAAGTCTAGAGCATCCCCGTCTTTCAATCGCGTTGGGTGTGTTCTTCCGCGGCGAAGGCCAATACCCCCGACTAATTTATCGATAAATCCTCTCATCTTCCATGCCCAGTTCATGTATATCCACCCAGTATCTCCACCAATCGACCAAATTTTTTTTTGAACTACATCTGGGGATTGAGTGAAAGAAACTATTTGTATATCAAAAACTGTGCCGAAATGGGGGACTTGCACATAGGTAGAAAGATCGGGATTAAGATTTGAATTTCCTATCGCATCTTTCCAACTAGAAGGAACATCATCTTCCTCAATACAATTAAATGAGCGGCGAACAGCCGTTTTAAAATCCAAAAGCTCTTTGGGAAAGATCTTTTGGATATTGTTTTCTTTGCAAATGGCATTATTTTTAAGGCTTTCGACTAGTGATTGAGCAAGAGGAAAGCTTGCGGAGGTTATAAAATAAAGCCAGTACGAAGAAAGCTTTGGTGTCAATATAGGCACAGTAATAATCCAGCGCTTTAAGCCGCGGATGCGAGCAAATGCAAGGAGAAGTTCCTTATAGCTAAGAACATCGGGCCCGCCGATTTCAAATCGTTTACCTAGACAAGCGGGATGATCTAGAACAAGAATTAAGTAATCTAGGACATCACGGATTGCAATTGGTTGAGTGAGGTTTTTCGTCCATTTGGGTGCAACCATAATTGGAAGCTTCTCCACAAGATCTCGGATAATCTCGAAAGAAGCGCTGCCGGCTCCAATGATAATTCCTGCCATGAGTGTTGTAACAGGGATTTTTCCTTGCCGCAAAATTGTTTCGACATTCTTACGAGACATGAGATGATGAGAGAGCTGTTCATCGTTGACAATGCCACTAAGATAGATAATTTGGCGAGCATTGGTACAAGAAAGCCGGTCTCGAAAATGCGTCGCCGATTTAGCTTCGAGCGAAGTGAAATTTTCAACAGAGCTGCTCATCGAATGAACAAGATAATAAGCAATATCGATATCATTAGGTATTGTTTCTAACGATTCAGCATCTAGCAAGTCAGCTTGGATGATATGAATTTGTTTTTCAAATTTATCAGGAACTTGCATCCGTTTGTTGCTACGGACAAGGGCATAAACCTCATAGCCTTTTTCTAGAAGAAGAGGCAATAGTCGGGTGCCGATATAACCATTAGCGCCTGTTAGTAAGACCTTCATCAGGAATCCTGTTTTATTTTTCAAATTAGCATAATCTCATGGATTTGAAAATAAGCTTAGTGCAATTTGATCTCGCATTCAAGAATGCATCTTGGAATTCCTATTTATTTTAATACTTTTCTAAATTGATTTTTCATCGACTGTTGAATCCATATTTATACGTGATAAAAATTGCGGTAACAGTAGGAATTACACCTACTAGAATAAACAAAGCATCCGGCACTAATCTTATCCATTCCAAAGTATGGAAAAGCCCATTTATAATAAAATTTAAATGCCGAGCATGCCAGTAACCATTTGCCATTGAGTCATATAGCTGAAGGAGACCTGGAGGAAAAGATCGATTATAACCATTAGCGCCAGGCTGATGTTGAGGCCCCAAAAGCGGATATTAAAGAACAATGTGCAACTGTTGGAGATTTGCATCATGCATTAAAATTAAACCCTATTGATCAAAGTAAAGTCTTCGAACTTGGAGAAGTTATATTAAAACACCCATCAAAAAGAGAAGATCCTAAAGGCGTCATTATTTTTGATTCAACAGGTAAAGCAATGCAGGATAGAGCATTAGCATCAATTGTGTATGAGGAAGCTTTTAAAGAAGGCTTAGATGCTAGATTTCAATTTTTTGATGGTGCACTAGCGGTGCAATGATTCTCCTAATTTACCATTCAATTCCAGTAAAATCCAGTAGCATTTTCTACATAAGTCCCTTATCATCTTACTCATAGCGGTTGGATGGTATTAAATAATGTGGCGGACAACCTCCTTTATAACCCGCTGATCTTGATGTTCAAATTCAATTTGCTTGCTGCTTATATTCGCTAATTTTACCCCTGAATTCTTTGAATCTATCCAATCAAACTGCTAAGCCTAATAAGCAACTAGGTGGAGCAAGTAAAAGGACTGAATATAATCATTCACCGATTTACCATTTTCTCCATAGAGTCGGGATAGCGATTGCCTTCGATCTTAATGTTGGAGGCAGCTTTTTCAATGGCCTGTACATCTTTCGCTGATAGTTCGATATTGGCAGCTCCGATATTTTCTTCCAAGCGATGCAGCTTGGTTGTTCCAGGAATGGGAATAATCCATGGCTTTTTAGCGAGCAGCCAAGCGAGCGCGATTTGCGCAGGCGTGGCCTTCTTTTGCTCTGCAAATGAGGTCAATAAATCTACCAAAGCTTGATTGGCTTTGCGATTCTCTAAATTGAAACGGGGGACAATATTGCGAAAATCTGTGCTATCAAACTGGGTGTTTTCATCGATCTTGCCTGTAAGGAATCCTCTGCCGAGCGGACTGAAAGGCACAAATCCAATTCCTAGCTCCTCAAGTGTCGGCAGCACGTCCTCTTCAGGCTGTCTCCACCATAAGGAATATTCACTTTGCACGGCAGTTACGGGTTGGACGGCATGGGCGCGCCGGATGGTTTGCGCACCGGCTTCCGACAAGCCAAAATGCTTGACTTTGCCTGCTTTGATCAATTCCTTCACAGTACCGGCTACATCTTCGATGGGTATCTTCGGATCAACGCGGTGTTGATACAATAGGTCAATCGAATCAACATTGAGCCGCTTCAGAGATCCTTCGACGGCTTGCTTGATATGCTGCGGGCGGCTATCTAAACCGCTCCAGCGCGCTTCTCCTTCTGTGCTAGGGGCAAAGCCAAACTTGGTTGCGATGGCGACTTTGTCACGAAAAGGCGCGAGCGCTTCTCCTACAAGCTCTTCATTGACATAAGGGCCATAGACCTCAGCAGTGTCGAAAAAGGTGATGCCCCGTTCAACAGCCGTGCGAATCAAGGCAATCATTTCCTGCTTATCTTTAGGGGGGCCATATCCAAAAGACATTCCCATGCAGCCAAGCCCAAGGGCTGAAACTTCCAATTCTCCAAGCTTGCGCTTTTTCATGATTTTCTCCTTCGTTGGATCAAATTTGTCTTTTTCAGGCGTACCGTACGACTATATCGGCTGAATTCGTCTGTATAAATGAGCCGTTGCTTCCAATTTTTAAAAAGGCCCTTAAAAAGGCAAACGATTTAGTTGCAGGGCAATTCTATTATGCTTGATCGTACAGAACTCTCTTAGAATTGAATACAAAACTCTAGCGAGATTAACCCTACTTCTTTCGGCTCTTATTTCTAATAAGTTAAAAGTCGAATCTTTTTATGTGTCAAATAATTTCTTTAAATAAATTGCTCTTAATTCATTGCCATGTTAAATATGAATGCTTTGCTTCTTGAAAATTTTTAAATCAAGGATATTGAGATGTCAGCTGTTACCACATCATATAACACAGATAGCCTTTTAATATGGATGGATCGATTCTGTGACCGTGTACCTGGTGCAAGCACGCTAACAAATTTTATAAATATTTTTGAGAAATGCGTTTTAAAAGTAGCCTTTCAGCCAAATTTCATAAAAGCCAATCGCTACTTCTCTTATATAAACGATAAGAGCATGCTCCGCTGTATTGTTTTACTTGTGCCTGTTTTAGGGAATATCGTTATAGGCCTCTCTGATTGGATTCAAAAGCAGCAAGCGGAGAATGAAGAAAGAGTATCTCAAAATGCTCAAGCTCGCCTGTTAGAATTAAATCCCGATTACTTACCGCATGGCCTTGCTGAAAGACGAATCGTTATTGAAAATAGGCGACAAGAGAAAATGCGGGAGTTAATGCAGAGGCAGCGGGCAGAGAGCGAAGAGAGAGAGGCCCAAAATAATCAAGCCCGCCAGTTTGGGTTAAATCCCGATCACTTGCCATATGATCTTTCTGAAAGACGAACCATTATCGAAAATAAGCGGCAAGAAAAGCGCCGGTTAGTTACTCAAGAGTTTATAAGAATTGTTGATAGACGAATTGGTGAAATGCGCCGATCTATTGAAGAATTTGAGAAAATGACTGGTCCTGGGAATGCATCAGACCAAAAGAAAATAGAAGAATCCTGGTCAAGCTGTAAACTGACATATGCTTTCTCAAATTATCGCCAGATCTTTTTAAATTTAATGAGATTCAATCAGAGTGAAATTCTCATTCAAAAGCAGCAGGAACTTAATGAATTAAAGAAACAACTATTAGAAATCAGGCGCTTATCCTATCGTAATTATATTCGAACCCTTGATGGGAAAGAGCTCTTAAAGCAGGCTCAAAAATATTACCTTAATAGCTTTTCTGAAGAAGATCGAGAAGGAATCCAAGGGACAGTCGAACAGATTGATCTTGCAGCCATTCTACCTAGATTGAAAGAAAGATGCCTTAATTCAGCTAAAGCTGACTACGATCTGGTAGAGATGCAAGAAATTAGCGTACACATAGAAAAAAACTTTGTCATGGTTTCTCCTAGATGCAAAGGGGAAAATCATTCGCTTATGATATCGAAGAGTCCATCACTCCATTTGATCAAAGTATGAGAGCATATTTCATGCTTCAATAAATGATGCGCGCAATAAGAGTTGGATAAGCTGTTTCAATCCTCTATGAGTGATCATTTCTTTTTTTTAGAGTAGAAAAATTCCTCATCCTTTTTATCTATCATTTTAAATATCTTGATTTTCATTCTATTTAAATGAATTATTTTTTTTTTGTCAGTTGAGTGTTAATAAAATATTATTTAATTTGATAATTTAAAATTTTATGATAAATTAGTTTTTTATTGCTGAAAATTGAAGTTCTTAATTGTTTACCCATAGGAAAGTAAAAATGTCTACTATTACGTCATCTTATTCTATAAGTAGCATTTTGATAGAAATTGATCGAATTGGGGATTATTTACCGATTGCAAGCACTGTCATAAATTTGATAGATCTTTTTGAAAAATGCGTTTTAAAAGCGTACAGCCAATCAGCCTTTGTAAAGACTAATCGCTACTTTTCTTATATAAGCGATAAGAGCAGCCTGCGCTGCGTCGTCTTGCTTGTCCCTGTCTTAGGCAATATTGCCGTTGGCATTCATGATCTGATTCAGAAACGGATAGGGGAAAATGAAGAAAGAGAAGCCCTGGCTTCCCAAGCTCAGATGCTGGGTTTAAATCCCAATCAATTGCCTCACAGCGTTTTGGAAAGACGAAGAATAATAGAAAATACGCGGCAAGAAAAACTTCAAGCGGTTACTCACCAAGTCCTAAATGCCTATGATGCGCAAATTGCCCATATACGCCATTTTATTGAACCTTTTAAGCGGCTTATTGATGATCCTCAAGAAGAGATTAAAATGGTGGGGCTTTTTGGAATACCCTTGGAGGTTCATACCGAAACGCATTTGGAAAAAATAAACTGTGTTTGGTCTAACTTTAAGCTCATAATGGCTCTTCAAAATTTGGGAGAATGCTTTCAGCGTTTGGGACGACTGCATGAGAATCAAAGGATTGTTCAAAAGCAAGGAGAATGTTCCGAATTAAACAAGCAAGTCATCCAACTTAGGCAGGCATTCTATCGCGCGCATATTCAAAATATTAATGAAGCAGAACTTCTAAAAGAAGCTAAAATATATTACCTAGGAAGCTTTTTGAAACAAGAGCGAGAGAGATTACAGGAATCGGTGGAACAAATGACGCTTGCAGCCCTTTTGCCTAAATTGAAAGAAAGAGTCCGTGCTCCCAATATTGCTGAATATGATTGCATAGAAATGCAGGAAATCAGCGCACGCATGAATGCACTAGCTCTTCATACCTAGACATTCCTTCAGGTCGATGCAAGGTAGCTGTCTTGCATCAGCCAACCATTCAGGATAAGAGAATGGTTTTTAGCTTGCATGGCAGCTTCTGCTAAAGGCAAAAGCGCTTGAATTTTCTCTTTTAAGATTTATAATGAGAGCATTTAATTGGGTGTGTATGACTCGCAAAAAAATTTGTCTCGCTAGCGATAACTGGACGGGTGTTCATCCGTCTGTCCTACAAGCTTTATTGGAAGCGAATGACGGCTACGCGGCTTCCTATGGGGCTGACCTTTGGACGGAAAAAGCGCAGCAATTGATTCAGGATGCCTTTAAAGCGAAATGTAAAATCTTGATTGTTCCAACGGGAACAGGTGCGAATGTGTTCGGTCTTAAGCTTGCTTGTCGCAGGCATGAATCTGTCATTTGCACGGACATTGCCCATATTCAATATCAGGAGTCCGGATCGGCTGAGTCCATTGTTGGCTGTAAGCTGTTGACGATTCCCCATAAAGAAGGCAAGCTCGTTCCAAGCGCTGTGCTAAAAAAATTAAAAAGTGAACGCGCTTTCGGCAAACACTCAACCTCTCCGCGCGTTATGTCCATCACGCAGCCAACTGAAGTGGGAACAGTCTATACGTTTGAGGAGTTGGCCGCCTTGGCAAAGCTATGCCGCGAAGAGAACCTGATCCTTCACATGGATGGAAGCCGCCTGTATAATGCAGCTGTCAGCTTAGGAATGCCCTTGCATGACATGCTTGCCATAGCCCAAGTCGACCTCCTTTCATTGGGAGGCACTAAAAATGGACTGATGGGAGCCGAAGCGCTTCTGATCTTTAATCCGGCCTTAGAAGAGGGCAGCGATCACTTGCAGAAACAGACCCTGCAGCTGATGTCTAAAATGCGCTATCTTTCCGCCCAGTATATTCCTTTCTTTAAAGATGGTTTGTGGCAGACACTTGCAAGGCAAGCCAATCAAAGGGCGAAAGAAATCGCTTCCCTCATCCAATTGACGCCAAACCTTTCCTTAAGCTATCCGGTAGAAACCAACCAGATCTTTTTTACGGCTCCGCCTGCATGGATTCCACTCATTCAAGAAGATATTTTCTGCTATCTATGGGACCAGGAAAAAAGCGAGATCCGATTGATTACTTCTTGGAATACGTCGGAAGAGGATGTAAAGGCCGTGCAATCCATCTTGGAAAAGATCTCTTACTGCTCGATTTAAGGCTTGAATGAATAAGAATTTTATCGCTGAAACATATGGAAGCAAAGACGGAGCCTTCTCCATTTATCATTGGCGTGAGCGGTATCTCAGGCGTCGGCAAAACAACGCTTGTAAAACGGTTGAATGGGGGGATCCTTTACGTAGAGACAGCGGAAGAAATGCCAACCGAAGGATTCGTTTACCGCTTTTTTGCCGCTTTGGCAGAATTAAATGTCTTGCAGCGCTTTAAGGCCATTCTCATGGCCTATCCGAAGGCACAGTTTTGCGAGAGGAAGCCGCCGGAAGGACGAGAGGCATTTATTGGCAATCAGCAAAACGCCGTAAAAAAGGCTTTAGAAGATTATAAGGTTCGGTTTCCCGTCGTTTTTAATATAAACTTCGGCCATACCGATCCGCAAATGATTATTCCCAATGGCGGACGGGCTATCATTGATGGAATCAATCCGACCGTCCGCTTTCATTGATGGTTCATTCTTCCGGAAGCTGGGTTGTCCAGGCATCTTTTCTTTTATCTACGCCGATATCGAAGGACATGCCATCCTGGTGGTGGAATAGCTTGATTCCCATCGCATTTCCGATTTTCCTGTTAAGGCCGATATAGCTTGCAATCTGCTCATTATCGATTTGATGGCCTCTAGCTTGAAGAGAAGAGAGGGTAGAAGAGGGGATTTCCTTTTCCGTGCAAACCATTTGGCTTTCCTCGAAAAAGGCAAGCTTGGGGGCATCGATCGCTTCCTGCATCGTCATTTTGAAATCAATGAGGTTGAAGATGATTTGAGCGACATTTTGAGGGATCGTATGGCCGCCAGGCGTGCCTAATGCTGCCCATGGAAGGCCATCCTTTAGAATAATAATGGGAGAATTGCTCGACAGTTTATATTTTCCAGGTATGACATCCATTGGGTTGCCTTTCGGTTCAAAAGTGGAAAAGGCCATGGAGTTGTTCATCCAGATACCTGTCCCTTCAATCATCACCTTGCTGCCGAATCCCAGACCTAATGTCTGTGTCGAACTGACAATATTTCCCCAGCGGTCGACGACGACAAAATGCGTCGTATTCAAGCCTTCTTTGCCTCCCTGAAGATCAAAAGGAGAGGCTTTCTGTCGATCGATGGCATGCGCAATAGATAAGAAGGTGGCAGGCGTCAGGATTCGATTGACAATGTTGTCTCTTTCTTCCGGGCTTCCGGAATGTGTGAGGCGGACTTTGCATGATTCTTTTAATACTTCTATCAAGACATGTAGATACTCCGGAGAATCAGGCGACCAAGACTGTAAAGGGAATTGTTCCATGACGCCCAATGTAAAAAGGGCGGAAAAGCCATTGCCGGGTGTGCCCATGGTATAAACATCATATCCTTTATAAGTGAGCTTAAGAGGATCCCACCACTCAGCTACATCAGCGTGCAAGTCTTCAATGGATAGAAAGCTTCCCAGCTCTTTCATTTGCCGGTCGATGCGCTGGGCAATCTCTCCTTTGTAAAAAGGATCGGCTCCTTGCGAAGCAATCAGCTCATAGGTTTTGGCCAGGTCTTGCTGGATCAGAATTTCTCCTTCTTGCAGAGGGCGTCCTTCCTTGCCATAAAAAGACTTGGGATAAGCCGGGAATTCATCAAATGAGGAGGCAATCAATTTAGCCATATAGGAAGGAAGAGGGAATCCTTTTTTGGCATAGTGGATGGCTTTTTCAAACAAGGCCTTCCATGGCGTTTGTCCGTATTGTGCGTGCATCTCTTGCCAGGCATTTAAATTGCCGGGTGTGCAAATGGATTTGGCTCCTTTTCGGTTCTCTAAATAATTAGCCGTTGGCGCCCGCATCAAGTCTGAATTGGCGTTGGCTGGAAATTTTCCGCTCGAATTCAAGTAACGGATCTCTCTTTTTTGCGTGTCATAGATTAAAGTTGAGCCATATCCGCCTAGTCCGGACATGGCAGGTTCTACTACATTGAGCGTAGACGCCACGGCAATGGCTGCATCAAAGGCATTTCCGCCCTTTTCAAGAATTTCCAATCCCGCCCGTGTGGCAAGGGGATGTCCCGAAGCAATCGCTCCGCATATGGGCTCTTCTTTGGCAAAAAGAGAGGTAGTTAGAAAAAAAATGGCAGATAAAAGGGATAAAGCGATCTTTTGCATGGCTAGATTGGATTTGTAAAGGATTGATGGGATAGATAAGAAAGCGCTATAGTAGTTTCCTAGATTACGCTTTGTCAAGACTTTAAGCGATTGATTTATGAGGGAGGAAAATGTCTTTTAGAATTCAGCCTTTTGAGCCAAGCTATCAACATGAAGTGATTGATTTAATTGAACGCATCCAAGTAGGGGAGTTCAGCATTCCCATTGAGGAAGGGCAGCGCAAGGAATTGCAATCCATTTCGACTGCTTTCCAAAAAGATAAAGGAAATTACTGGATTGCTCTTTTCAATGAAAAGGTAATAGGTACGATTGCCGTGATCGATATTGGCCATCATGCCTTCGAGTTAAGGGATGTATTCCTTGATAGAGACTACCGCGGACCCATTACTGGATTTGCCAAGAAGCTCTTGGATACAGTTGTTGATTGGTCCAAAGCGCAAGATGTGCATACCATTTATTTGGGCACAACGTTTGCTTTTCGGGCTGCGCATCGTTTTTATGAAAAGCATGGCTTTTATGAAATCGCAAGAAAAGACATGCCGCCTTATTGCCAGCCGATGGACTGCGACGAGAAATTCTACCGGCTTGATTTGAAGAACAGTTAGCAATTGTCTAATTGAACAGCATTTAGGAAAGAGAGCTAGTTCATTAGCTCTTTTAATATATCTTCTTGGCCAATTAAATCGATCAGTCCATTAGGACGCATATTCCCTTGCCCAGCAGAGCGTATTGACCAGGCGGATTTGATCAACGGTGCTGCAAGGAATCTCTAGCAGGCGGGGATTGGCGATGATAAGGGCCAGCGTGCGTGCGCGCGAGATGGCCACATTCAAGCGATTTTTGCTGAAGAGAAATTCAATGTCGCGCGGCAGCTCATCCGCTCCTGACGTCACCATGGAAAATAAAACCACTTCGGCTTCTTGCCCTTGGAATTTATCCACCGTTCCCACCCGTGTGCCTTGAGGCAGGATAGTCTTCAAATAGTTCAGTTGAATGTTATAGGGTGTAATCACCAGGATATTTTCCAACGTTAACGGCCTCACATTCCCTTCGCGGCAGCGATAGTTTTGCTTGAGAAGGTCGCTGATGATTTCACGGATTAGAGCCCCTTCCTCCTCGCTTTTCTGGCTGCGCCCCGTGTGTTCGATAGGAATGAATTTGATGCCATTGGCGACTAGGCTGGGGTGAGCGGTTTGCGAGAGGATAAGCGATTGGGTCTGATTCTTATTTTGCGCCTGCAAACGGCCTTCATAGACGGCATCGGAAATAAAACGGCAGACCTTGTCATGCATGCGCCAAGTGGTGTCGAGAAAAATGCCTTTGTCGGCAGCGATGACGGATTCGCCTTGCAAAAGGTATTCTAAAGTAGACATACCGGACGAGCCGGGATGGGTGCCTTGGATGGGCTGTCCTAATTGCATCTGATCGCCGATCAGGACAATATTTTTAGCGCAGGTGCCCATGGCAATAAAATTAGCTAAAGTGACTTGGCCGGCTTCATCGATAAATAAGTAGTCCAGGGCTTGATCAAGCGCCTCTTCGGCAAATAGCCAAGCGGTTCCCGCAAGTAGATTGGCCTGGGGATCGAGGCTTTTATTATCAAAGATATCCTGGATCATTTCTCCTTCAAACCAGGTTTCCTGTTTGTTCGAGTCCGATTTCTTTTGTCCAAAGAATAGAAGGCCTTCCTTTTTAGCTGCTTTTTCGATGCCTTCCAAAAGGTTATGGATCGCTTTGTGTGAATTGGATGCGACTCCGATGCGTTTTCCCAGGCGGAGAAGCTCAATAATAATCGTAGAAGATGTATAGGTCTTTCCGGCTCCTGGGGGGCCTTGAATGAATAAATAACTATTATTTAAGCTTTTGACGGCTTTGGCAATGGATGTTAGCGAGCCATCGTAAAGAGGCGCATGGAGCGCATAGTTTTGCAAAGCAGGCGCTCTCCTTCTCAAAAAATGCTCGATTGCGCTGTAGCGAAAGGTCTGTTCAATAATGGAATCGGCAAAGCGTCCGATGGCTTCTTCTAGTTTCTTATTATTAACGCTTGGTTGAATTGTAATGGCAGAAAAGGGAGGCAGCGCATCGCTTTTGCTTTTTAGGCCGATCTTTCCTTGCTCCTCATTTAAGCTTACAATTTCATAGCTTCCCTCTAGCGTGCTAACCAGGCAGCATTTATCTCCTTTTTTCAGTTTAAATTCTTGAGGAGGAAATGTATAGGTGTACACAGTTGAGCGCTTGTCTTTATAGGGCGGCATTTCAGTATCGAGCGTCAGCCCTGCTATGCATTCGGTGTCTTCAATGAGCTCTTCGCTGTCTTTTGTTTGCCGGTCGTACAGGGCCCACCACTTGGGCTTGCTCTCCCGCTTGTGAAAAGATAAAAGCTGGGCGGTCAGTTCCCTCAATGGCTTGTCTTCCTCATGGGCTCCCTCTAAAAGGGCTTTTTCTCGATAAAGCCTTGTCTCTTGTATCGCTTGCTTTTCTTGCTCGCGCTCAACTTTTTTTGCGCTATTCTCCTGGCTCTCGCTCTCTTCTTTAGCCTTTATGGCGAACCAAGGCAAACCGCTTGGGCGCAAGCTAAGGAGCCATTCGCGCAATAAATAAGTGGAGCGGCAATCGTATTCGTTGTATTTGCCGATCATTTCGAGCAGCGCCTCATTTTTTAACTCGCACCATTGCTCATAGTAGACAAGGCTGTCTTTGGCATTGGCGACATCGCTCTCTCTTTTTTCCATGTAAAACGTTTCCAGGTTCTTGATGGAATAGCTGGATTCTGAGACTCTAATGGCTCCGCGAACGACTTTATAGAGATCGACAAGCTTTCCCAGGCGAAGCAGCTGATCGACTTTGTCCTCTTTCGTGCCATACTTGGCCGCTAAGCGCTTAATGGCAGTATCTTCATAATGGTTGTAATGGTAGATATGCGCGTGCGGATGCTTGCTGAGATGTCCCATGAGAAAGTCCATCACATCTTCGAAAGCTTTTTTCTCTTCTTCTTCATTATGGGCCCAAAAAGGCTTAAAAAGCGGTTTTTCATTTTCAAAATAATAAAAGCCAAAGAGATATTCTAGCCCATCTGTCGCATAGGGAGTGCCTTCCATATCGAAGAACAGATCGCCGGGATCGGGAGCGGGCAGGCGGGCGAATCCTTTATCGTCTGTAAGCGGGAGCATTTCTATTTCGTTTTTGCCGGATTCCCGCTTGATCCGCTGCAGCTTGGCTTGAGATTTGAGGCGGTCAAACACTTGTTGGTTTAAGTTGGGGATGGAAAAAGCGGCGCTTGTATAGGACAAGGCTTCAAGTGTGCGAATGCCATGCGCTTCGAGCTTGGCAATTTGCGAGTTTTGAATATTGGCCACGCGGCTTAAGTGATCGGCTTTTTCCCAGGCGTCTTCACATCGTTTGGTCCAATCACAAAATGTACAGATCGGGCATGGAGTAGGATGCGACTCAGTAAGCGGGGAGGAAAGATGATGTTCGAATTTTTGTTTGAGCGTGGCATAGTAATAAGCGAAATCTTTAAATAAGAAGTCGAGCGTTTGTCCATTTCCCAACACTAAGGAGAAAGCCCGAGGAGGCATGCCCTGGTAGTGAGATAGCAAGTCCGAGTAAACGCAAAGTTGTAGAATATGCTTGGGTTCGGGCCGTTTACTTAATTTGGTATCAATCACTTCATAGCTGAATGATCCCAACTGAGAAGGGTGCTCTACGCGCTTCAATAAATCCGCATAGCCATGCCAACAGCCTTGATGCAAGGCGGCCTGGTAGATATAGTCGGCCCCGCTCTGCATGGCCTTGACGGTCATTTGTTCCCGATCATGCAGAGAAACGCTTGCCTCTGTCGGAATTTCAATAATTGTACAGCCCTTGTCTTTCAGCCATTGTAAATAATTCGCTTCGTGCTCCAATCCTTTTTTCCTGATCAAGCGCGTATGCTCGTCCTCTTCTTGTTTTGGTTGTGATTCGCCAAGATGTTGCAGGTCGAGAAAAGTCTTATGATGGCATTCAATAAAAGCAATGAGATCGTTTGCGGATAGCAAGAGATGATTCTTATATTTTCTCATAGGGCATCAGCTTGTGAAGAAGGGATTGAGGAGCTTTACGATTATTTTGCAGGAATAGAGCGGTTTTCTCATACCATTTGATCGATTTAGGCTTTACTTAACAAGCTCAATTGAATAGGCAAGCAAGAAGAAAATTTTAAGGTTTGCGATTAAGTCGTTTAGGTTTAAAAGCTAATTATTTTTCTATATTATTGAACTTTAAGGCAATATGAAAGAATTTTTATACCTAAGCATGGGGCAAGGTTAAGGAGAGGGAAAACTTTCAGCCATTTGCTGGCTATTAGGTGCAAAGCTAAGCCGAAAAAAGCGTGGAAAATTCTCACGCTTCATTGGCGACTTGATCGCTTTCTTGGCTCTTGAATTCCAGGATGTCTTCTTTGTCAGCGAACGAACCAACAAGAAGATTAACGGGCTCTCCATTGAAGATGCTTACCGACGCGCGGTCGGCAAGTGCCTGGAAACGCTTCTGATCCATGGAATCGAGCGGTTGGTGGAGCATGATCTCTAAAAGCAGTTGATGATTCTCTTCCCGATTGAGGAGGTAGACGGCTTGATTTGATTCCGGAAGCTCTTCATCGATCAAATGCCCAAGCTGAAGAAGCTGTTCATTAGAAAAATGCCGATTTGCAATCACATTAGCCAGATTGGATGTCAAAAAGGAAACAAAGCCTTCATGGGGTTCTTGTCTTTCTAGCTCTTGGATATCTTCTTGCTGCTCTTGGATAAGCTCGCGGAAATCAAAAAAATACTTCACTAAGAGGGAGTTTGAGGCCCTTTCTTGCATGGCTTCCATTTTTTTCAGGGAGTCTTGAAAGACAGCGAGTCTCTCTTGCTGCGACAGGGGATAAAAATAAGTGGTTAGCAGTTTTTGAGAAAAGCCTTCCGCTTCCTTGAAAAGATGGGCTTCCTCGACGATCCGATCTTTGAAAAAATAGCCGCTCAGGATGAGCAGGATAGCTGCAATAATGAGGATTTTATCTGGATCTTTTGCGAACATGCCCGCTCCTGTTATGACGAAATAGAGGATAAGAAGATGGTATAGAGGAAAATCAGGGGAATTTGAACAATCAGCAAAGAGAGAATGATCAAAAGGCACCACCAATAGGAGAAGCGCTTATTGCCTTCTTTCACTTGTTCTTCGATCAAATTCTTTTGATAGCCGTAAGCAAAGCCGGCAATAATAGCCGAATAACTAATCGGAATGATCGACTTTGGGATATGCTCTAAGGCGTATGTTGGAATAAAAGCCAGAATCGTTAAAATTCCCATAAGCCCTAGGAGGCCTGCGGCATAGCATAGTCTAGCATAAGCCGGCTGGCCGGACTGCATATAGTTCCTGCCCAAGAAATAGCACCCCCCAATAGGGCCTGCAAGATAAGCAGCTAAAAAAATTTGGCTGTGATCCCAAAAATGCTGCACTTTTTTGGAGCGGATTTGGCTGATTTCTGTTTCCATGTAAGGTCCTTTAAATCAAAGAGAAGACATTGTGCCAGATCTATTCTTTTCAAGTGAAAGGAAATTAGAGCGGCATCCGCTTACTCAATAATGGCTTTTTCGTCTTCATCGACAAGAAGATCTAACGCCAATGCTTTTAAGCCGCCTTCTTCATACAATTTCTCTTCGTGCTCGCTTCCCTCGCAAGGGGAAAATTGGAGTATATCGATGCTCACCACTTTGCCATCCGGACTGATCTCAGCCGCTTTTTCAAAAGATCCATAATAACCGGCTTCTCCATAGCACATTTTTTTACTCGAGCTTGTTAGATAGACCTCTTCGATTTCGGGATATAGCTCCATTGCTTTGTCGACCACGTTGCCGCTTGTAGCAGCCTGATGATACAAGATCATATTCTCCCGTATGATTGCGTCCCCTTCAAAAATCATGCTTGAATGCCGGTCGCCGCCATAAATGGTATCGGCAATTTTAAGCGTATCGCCTTCCCGTTTAAGGATCAGCAGGCCTGTAAATTTGCCCAAGCAGCCTGTTTCCCATGTATAGGCTCTGACAACATGGAAATCGTTGTGGATGGAGCCGATATATTCCCATTCAAAGACAGTTTTTGGTGGACGGTAAGCGTCTGTTGAATCGATCTCTTCTTCGCTATCAGCCGGCGCACTCAGCTTTTCCTCGTATTCAGCTAAGCTTGCCGGAATATCCAGCTCTAGGCTTGGTTCGCCAAATCCAGCGACAGCAAAGCCAAAGAAATCTTCTAAAATGGCATCAGGAATGGGCTTTCCTTGGTATAACAGTTGGCCGGGAAGTGAAGACTGGGAAGGGGGAATTTCTTCTTCACAGAATCCCAAAAAAGGAATGGACGCAAGCAACAGGAAAGGGAATAGGCGCATGGCATTCTCTTGAAATTTATTTATTAATAATTTAGATAAACTTTTGTATGGAAAAGGTAAGTCTTATTGATTTTGAACTATTCAGTATGCGAATTTAACGTTTATTTTCAAATTCAATTTTTGAACTTATTTCGGTATATATTTGCTAAATAACTTTTATTTCTAGGAAATGGTATTATTTGTGATAAAAGCTCTTCTTGCATTCAATCATTGAGGAAGTTTTATGCTTAAAAAGGTTCTATTCGCTCTGTCTATCTGCCATTTTTGCACGTCAGCCTCTCTTTCAGCCGATGACACGTATTGGGATGCCCGGCTTGTCCGCTCCTATGTCCATCACTCTGAAATGCAGCGAAGATGGGCCATGGCGTTTTTAGCTCCCCATTTGCGCCAGCTAAGGGGGGATGAGTCCATTTTGGATATTGGATGCGGCGATGGCAAAATCACAGCAGATGTCTCCAAGTTTATTCCTCAAGGCCAAATTCTAGGCATCGATCCGTCCTTGCCCATGCTCGATTGGGCGCATAAGCAGTATGGCTCTTTAGAATATCCAAACCTATCCTTCCAAGAAGGGGGATTTTTAGAGCCAAACCTTGCCGAATCCTTTGACTTAATCATCTCTAATTGCGCTCTGCAGCATTGTGCTGATCAATCCCACGCCTTTAAGAGTATGTCCGGCTTGTTAAAACCAGGCGGAAAAGTTTTAATCATGATTCCTGCCATTGACAATCCAGCCTGGAAGCAGGCACGGAAAATTATGCAGTCTTCCCCCAAATGGGCCGCCTATTGGCAATCAATCCCTCCTAGAAAATTTCTAACGGTTGAAGAGTATGCAGATTTGCTCAAAGGAGCGAATTTTTTGCCGCAGCGAATAGAAAAAGTTTCAACGCAAGATTCTTTTATTGACCGCGAAGAGCTGTTAAGCTTCCTATTGGGAACTTTCACGCCTGCCGTTCCGCCTGAAATGGCCAGAGAATTTTATAATGGGATGATCGAAGAATACCTACGCTTGCTTCCTGAAGCCATGAATGCCGAAGGCGTAATTGAAATGCGGTATGGACGCATTGAAATCGAAGCCATTAAACAATAAAAATATCCAACTTGCAATCTATAAACTGTGGGATCTTGCCGGCGTTTATCATGGAAATTGAGCGGAGCATCCAACCTATCTTATTAGAAGCCAGCGAGCTGGCTTCATTAGCTTCAAAGGCTTTTCCTGCCGGGTCTCATTTTGAACGCTGGGAGCTGTTAAACGGAGGCGCGCAGAATACCCATTACAAGTTTGTAATGAATGAGCAGGCATTTGTTTTAAGGCTTTATGCGAGAGAGCGTGAGCTTTGCAAAATGGAACAAGCCTTGCATGCATTAGTTGAAAAGACTGTGCCGACTGCCAAGCTCATTTATGCAGATGCCAATCATCATCCATGGGCTTATGCGATTTTTACGTTTGTGGATGGCATTCCTCTTTACAGAGTAAATAAGGAGTTTAAAGCTCCTCTCTCTTATGAATTAGGCAAAGCCTTGGCATGCATTCATTCCTTTCGCTTCCCGCAAGCCGGATTTTTTGAAGAAGAATTGAAGATCGGGCATATATTTGAAGAGGGCTCTTCTCCTTATTTTGAAGAATCCGTCCGCGTGCTGTCCTATGCAGGCCAGGCAAGAGAGCAGCTAGGGGAAAAATTGAGCGATGACATCCTTTCCTTTATGCGGCATAACCAATCGAGTTTCCCCATCGTCCGTGGCAATAGCTGTTTGACGCATGCGGATTTCAAGCCGGTCAATTTATTCTATGGGGCAAATGGCAAAATCATTGTGCTGGACTGGGAATTTGCGCATGCCGGAATAGGGATCTTGGATTTTGCCATTCTCTTGCGCCATCGCCATCAGTTTCCCTTGGACTTGCAAGCGTTGAAGGAAGGGTATACGCAAAATGGCGGAGTGCTTCCCAATGACTGGCTTCGCTTAGCCCTGATCACCGATTTTGTCAATATGCTGACCATGATGGATAGCCCGCCCGGGCATCCCAAGCTATTTAGAGAACTAAGGACTAGCTTTGAAATGACAATGAGGCACTGGGACTGTCTTGACCATCTTTTTCTAGGACATGACGTTAATTAGGCTATGAGCCCATATTCAAGTTCTTGCCTCCACTTCTTTGCGCATTTATTCTATGGCATATTTGGAAGTATAAAGCGGATGGGCAAGCGCCATTGTTTCTTGAATGATCTCTTGCAGCTGTTTCAACGAAACTGCCAAGGCCTGATCTTTCCCAGGGCAACAGAGGATGGAATGAATGCGTTGGGAATAGTCCCTTGGCTTTATAGCAAAAGTATCGATTAGACTTAAAATGTCTTTGTCGGTAGCAAAGTAGATCTCATTCAAAGCGAATAGTACTTGCGTCAATTCTGCAATCATCCGATTGATGCAACCCACCGTTCCATAGAGACAATTGCGCTTTAAGAATTTTTTTGCATTGAAAGAGGTAAACTCAATGCTCCATAAATGCCCTTGCACAAGGGCTTTTTTCAATGGCTGCGGATAGGCTTGAATGGCTTGCTTAGCCCACGCTAATTTGCCTTTAGGATCGTATAAAATAATATTCTGGCGCAAATCGGCCAAATATGACACGCTGAAGAACCCATGGGGAGGCTGCTGCCTAAAATCCCAAGCAAATTTTCCTTGCATGGCTTCTTCTATCACCTTTTCGACTTGATCTAGATTACGGTATAGCCAATCCACTTCTCCGCAGGAGGTATTTAGCCAAGCGCCTCCATTCACCCACTGTCCCCATTCGTAAAAATTGGTGACAATCAAGTGAGGTGTAGAATCAAATGTCCGGGCAAGGTTGCGGATCTGATCGATCGAAGGCGGTGATGCCTCTGAATAATAAATTCCCAAATCAATGTCCGAAGCGTCTGTTGCAACTCCGCGGGCGTATGATCCGCCCAATGCAATTGCTTCGATACCTTCAATATCAGCTAAAGAAGCGAGCATTTGCGAGACAAGCAGTTGTTTATTTTGGGGGAGGCAGTTCATCTCTTCATTACTCCATTAAGCATTGGATGAATCGTTATGAAAAATATGGTAAAACACTAAACCTTAAACAATTCAAGACTTTTTAGAGCTAACTCTTTCATGCTTAAGCGCATTTTATAATGGCGTACGGGATGCCAGGCTGCAGTGAACTCGCCGATTATTTTGAATCCCGCTTTTTCATAGACATGGATGGCCCGCGCATTTGTCGCTTCCGGATCGATAAGAACTTCAGCCACGCCTGAGAAGTGATTCAATAGAAAGGATTGGATCATGGGAACAGCAAGCTTTTTTCCTAGAAATCGCTTATCGCAAATAAAGAGGTCTAAAGTAATGGCACGCCCCTCTTCTTGGCACCATTGTGCAAGATCGGCATCCTCAGCCGAGTCCTTCTGAACTTCCGAAGTGATGAGATAACCAAAAGGAATGCCATTGCTGTAAGCAATCCAGTGCTTGCAAAGGGAAGAGCCGGCGAAGAATTGATCTAAGTCATTTAAGGTATTTTGCAGTCCTTTTCCATGTAGCCATTCCCGAATGTGGTCTTGCGCCAGCCACTTGATCAATAAAGGCTTTTGGTTTTCCATCATGTATGCAAAGGTGAGAATGGACTCCAGTTTTGTTTCCGACATTTCGCATCCCTTCTTTTTAAAATAACAGATATTTATTATACCGATTTCTTTTTGTCATGTCTATTAAGGCTAATCTTATGATTCATTCACTTTGTCGTTATGTTTGTGCCCTTTTGCCCTGTCTGCTAGGCGTTAGTCTATTTGTCCATTCTTCAGACACTCGCCTCCCTCATGCCTGCACACAGCTGATGATCTCTTCCCCTGTGTCTTTGGCCGATGAACCGGTATGGATAGAAGTAAGGGGATTAGCTCCTTTTCAAATCGCTGAAATACAAGCGGAAACAGTGGATAATAAAGGAGAGAAGTGGCTTTCATGGGCGTTGTTTGAAGCAAATGAAAAGGGAGTCATTTCTTTGAGTAAGGCAGAGCCGATTGCTGGAACCTATGTCCATGCTGATTCCATGGGACTCTTTTGGTCCATGAAGCCTGTCTCTAGTCCTTTTGATTCTTTTAAGATGAAAGGCGATTGGGACGTTGATTTAAAGGTATGGGTAAATGGCCAAATAACGGCTCAGCAAAGCATTAAGCGTCTGCGCAAATTACCCGCTGTCCAAAAAATTGAGGTAAGAGAGGAGGGGCTTGTGGCCTCTTTCTTTCTTTCTTCCCCCTTCTCAAGATCCGCTTCCGGTCATTATTACTCTTAGCGGATCGAATGGCGGTTTAGGGGAAAATCGCGCCCAGTTACTCGCTTCGCATGGATTTGCCGTTCTTGCCCTTGGTTATTTTGGAGCGCCGGGCTTGCCGAACAAACTAGAAAATATCGATCTTGCCTTTTTTGAAAAGGCTTTGAATTGGCTTAAACAGAGAAGCGATGTGCAAGGAGATCGAGTAGGGATCTATGGAATTTCAAGAGGCGCTGAGCTAGCCCTTCTTTTGGGTAGCTTATTTTCCGATAGGATTCAGGCCATTGTCGCCACTGTTCCGAGCGCAGTGATATTTGGAGGCGGATTAGGAAATAGACCAAGTCATGCATGGATTTATGAAGGCAAGCCTGTTGGAATAACGGCGCCTATACCAAAAATAGAGCTAAGCCACGGGCAAGGATTAGTTCCAGAGGATCCGATTGTAACGACTCCTGATTTTTTAAAAAGTATGCATGATTATCCGGATGCCTATCAAGCAGCTGAAATTCCGGTCGAGAATATCGAAGCGGCTCTAATGCTCATTTCCGGGGGAGATGATCAGATGTGGCCTTCTTCTATTTTTGCCGGGAAAGTCATGCAACGCTTGGATGAGAAAGGTTCCGCCATTGAACGCGTTCATTTAAGTTATCCATTGGCCGGCCACCAAATCAGTCTTCCTTTTTTACCGTCAGAATCCGTCTATTATCATCCGCATGGCAAGCTTTGGTTTGCGATGGGAGGAACACCTGAGCAAGATGACTTGGCAAGCCGCGATTCTTGGGTGAAAATCATTCATTTTTTTCATGCACATTTATGAGCCGAAGTTGACTTATGTAAATGCTTTGCGTGGGCAATCTTATGGAGTTTATCAAATTATTGACATTCAGGCTCTCAAGCACCGACTCATCTTGATTTTACGAAGAAGCGTGAGGGAAGAAGCTTCAGGCAAAAAATAGGATTTACCAGAGAAACCCAAAAACCTAGCAAGAAAAAGCGGAATAATAAAGCCGTCACGGGCTGTGAGGGGAACGATAAGGATATGGCTGCCTCACAAGCGAACGTGCTTGCTACTCCAATCACTGCTCTTAAAGTATATTCTTTAGCGCTTGCAGGAGGCGATAAAAAAAGTTGGCGAGAATAGGCTATCCATGCGCCAAGGCCAAGGCCCATTGCGACACTGCAAATGTGAAAGGAAGAAAGGGAAGGATGCAGGATAAAAAGGACGATGGGAGCGGTTTGGCTTAATAGAAGCAGAGAAATGGGCTGAAGGACTTCAAGTTGCCTTTCAATAAGAGGACCCAAATAAGTGTAAGCTGCCCACAAGCCTACTCCAACTAGCCAGCCTGCCAAAATATCACTGGGAAAGTGCACGCCTAAATACACGCGCGAAAAGGAGACAAGGATGATATAGGTTGCGGCAATCAGCCATTTCCAGTTGCTTTTCGCTGTATTTAACAAAATTCCGGATAGAAGCATGACGGTCTGAGCGGCTCCGCTTGGAAAGCCAAACCCGCCGACTTGAATAATGCCGACATGCGGATCAAGATGGAAAGGGCGCGGGGATTGGAAAAATTCTTTTAAGGTTTGATTGAAGAGGCTACTAAGAAGCAAAATATAAAAGAGGCGAAGCCCTGTTCTCCAGCCTTGTCCCAACCAAAGAATGGGAATGAGGAAGAAGAAAAATTCTGGACGGTCGAAGACGTTCAGCCACTTAAACAATTGATCGGACCAAGCTTGTCTAAACTGATGAATAAAATGGATGAATTCCAATTCAATCGCATGAAGCATATTTTCTCGCTTATTCCTTAAATGTATAGAAGTTAAATCTATCGAAAGAAGATTTTCCAATATGCAAAGAATTTAACTCAAACGTTCTTTCTGGAATTATTTATCAAATGAAAATAATTATTTGAAATTGTTGAGGTTATTTAAATCCTTTCTATATATGTAGCATTAAATAAATCATTACCCATATAGAAGCCTATTTATGATTATTGTAAATGCGCTACTGGCTGCTTTGATAGGAGCCTTTGTCGGAAAATTTTTGGGATTTGTCGTTCACTATCTTCCTCTGATTATTTTGGAAGGGTATGAAGAGGGGAGAGAGCCGAGAGATATTTTTAGATGGTTTTTTTCTACTCCTGTTTGTCCAAACTGTCAACATTCCATTGAAGGCGCATACAATATCCCCATTTTGGGATATGTGCTATCAAAGGGAAGGTGCCCTCATTGCCAGAAATTAATTGGAAAAAAGTCCTTTCCGCTTGAATTGGCGGTGGCGCTGCTTTTTGGCCTAACGGTGCTTTTCTTCTCTTTTAGTCCTTTTGTTCTATTTGTTTTATTGATCAGCTGTGTATTGATGTGTTGCTTCATTACAGACCTCGATCACGGCATTTTGCCCGATCAGTTTACGTTGACATTCGTATGGATTGGATTGATTGGATCCTTATATCCGGTTTTTCTCACTCCGCGCCAGTCGATTATTGGCGCTGTAGCAGGATATGGAGTTTTTTGGCTATGCAATGAAATTTATCGCTTTTTCCGTCATCGGGACGGCATGTATCCGGGCGATTTCAAACTCAACGCGGGGATTGGAGCATGCGTGGGAGTTAAATGGCTTTTTATTATCATTGGGATTTCGGTTTTTGCCATGCTTGTGGGAAGCCTGGCCCAATTCATTTATTCCAATCGCACTCTTCATGCAGGCTATCTCTATAAAGAAATCGCCTACGGCTGCTATGCTTCCGTCGTTACCTTTATTGTTCTTTATCTTATGCTGGCTGGATTCGTTTGATCTATTGATCGTTAGACTATTATGGACAGCTTCTTATAGATGGTTTATTGAGCTAACCGGGCAGCGGTGTAGGCGCCATAATAAGGCCCTCCCGGATCGCTGCGGACAAATCGGAAGTTATTGATAAAATGCACCTGAATATATTTTCCAGAGCCGCCAGCCGCATAATCGATGTGAAGAGGGGCAAAAGCGACGATGGGCTGAAAGGTGCCCGGATCTGATGCTGCCGTCACAGCGACCATGGCATCTTTGTTTGTGGGCACATAACTGTAGACATCCGTTTTAACTCCAGGAGCCATCCACACATTATCACCAATGCTCAACGATTTCGGATTGCCGTTAGTGATAAGGCTAATAAGGGTCGGGCTGTCATTGGTGGCAAGGTTAAACGTCGACCATCCGCCTTGAGATCCGGCTGAAATTTGGAAAACATAAGGCTGTCCCATCTTTGGATCGATCATGGGCTTGTTATTGGCCTTATCCCAATACGCATCGTAGACGTTCTGTGCCATGGCGGCGGGAAAAAGAGTATTGGCTTCGACCGTGCGTGGCGAACCGATGACTGCCACTGCCGAGGCGCTGACATTGACTGTTCGGATTCCAAAAAATGGGCCCTAGAAATAATTTGATAGGGCCTCCATTATTTCCAGAGGATTTAGAAATAGTGACTTTTACAGCGGGAGCATCATTGTTGGTAGGAGTGCTTGTTGTCGGCGAAAGAGTTGAGTTGGATCCTGTCGAATTCCAATAACCAGTCGTCACTGTGCCATTGGTAAGAGCTATGCCATCGACTTGATTGAGCGTAATCGCACTTGTTGCTTTGCTGCTGGCTAAGCTCCAATTTGGCCCGCCGCCTGAAGCGGAAGGATACAAGTATCCGGCACCGGAAAGAACCGCTGCATCAGCCGCATTTTGAAGTTGATTGCGAACGACGAAGACATGTCCAACATCAATGCTTAAAGCCCCCAAAGCCAGTAAAACAGCCACCATTGTGGCAAACATAATCAGTGCTTGTCCTTTCTTGTCCTTTAGTGGGGTAAGCAAGTTCCTGGCCTTTTTCATGAAGGGCTTTCTTCCTAGTTAGACAGGCTTATTCTTAAACCTTTATTCATAAGTCATGACGCTTGTAGCAGTCAGTGTGTATTGCTTGCCATGATTAATCAGGTTGTGCAGGACGAGATCTGTATAGGTATATCTTACGACAACCGTGAGTGTATCGCCAAACTTCTGAGAAGAAGAAGAGGCTGTGACGGTGACATTGACATTAGTGGGGATTGTACTAAAAGTAATTAAATGGTTTTGGCAATAGAGATCAAACCGGCAATTAGCACATACTCCACCATGGTGGCACCCTTGATTTTATTTAATGAATACTTAGATATTTTAATTAATTCTATTTATATTTTATTTATTAATAGAAGGGTAATTTTTTTAATCTAAAAAGGTTTTTTAAAACTTGAATCTAGCAGTTTTTAAAAAATTCTTTAAGAGGCTGTCTAGGATCTCAACTCCTTGTACAACACTTTAGAATCGCGGAAAAATTTTTACACATTTATAACTAAATTCATTACAAAGCACCCTATTTCAGATTGGGGATAGTCTCTAAAAAAGCTTGATTGTTTACTTGATGAAGGGAAGATCCCAATTTTTCGCATAATTCTTGCATTTTCGCTAAAATTTCCTCTCGTTGAGAAGAAACAGCTAAATTGGTTTGGAAATGCTGAATAAAGGTTGGATAAAGCAGCAGTTTACTTTTTTGTTCGGGTTCTTTTTCCAAAATAAAAATAAAGGATTCGTCATTTTTTTCTACTTCATCTACGGCATAATCATCGATAAAATCTCCTACCGAATAGAGAATAAACCGGTTGTTATAACTTTCAACGCCTCGGAATATGTGCGCTGAATGGCCAAAAACCAAATCGGCTCCGGCTTCAATCAAAGCGTGGGCAAAAAAGGAATGGTCTTTAGGAGGTTCATATCCCCAATTAGCTCCCCAGTGTGCCGAAATAATTAAGAAATCGACTTCTTGCCGCATATTTTTAATCTGTCTAAAAAGGTCTTGCGCCCTTCTATCCTGTCTATCGGTAGGCACATAAAAGACTCCTGGTTTATTCTCTTGCGCTTCCCAGTCCGGTTCATTATCCGTAAAAGCAATCAAACCAATTTTCTGGCCTTTTATATGGCAAATGGCAGGCCGTGAAGCCTCTGCTGCATTTCTACCCGCACCGGCATGCAAAATATCATGTGCATCGAGGACATCGAGCATGCGCAATAGGGCATCTTCTTCGTAGTCCAAAACATGGTTGTTGGCCAAAGAAACCAAATGAATGCCGGCGGTTTGCAGGGAAAGGACGTTCTTTTCATCCGAACGGAAATGAAACATTTTGGGTGTGGCAGACCAAGGACGGCCTATATTGGAAAGCACACATTCTAAGTTGCAGATGCGCAAATCTGCGCTTTGCAAAATGGGCAGGCAATTTCCCCAAGGATAGGCTGGGGAGGCTTGTTGGAGCATTTTATTTACTAGACGCCCTAGCATGACATCTCCCATGAACGCGATTTTCATTGTTCTTACTCCTCATCCTTATTTTTGTCTTTGAATGGCACATCTAACACCTCCTTCTTCATATCGCTTTTAAAGCTGATTGGCAAATAAAAAGAAGAGAGAGTACTGCCTTAAAGATAGGCTTGACTTGTTTTTATAAGAAAATATCTGACAGGTATAGAACGAATATGATTGGTAAATTTTATTTGCCACTGCCCAGTCTCCGCATGTTAATTTGCAGGATGGCGTCCAAGTTGTAAATTTTGAATATATAAGTTGTTAAATGTCAGAGTTTTGGTTTATGGGTTTTTGTTTTAAAAAATAATTTTGACAAAAATAGGGGGAAATGGCTAATTCGAATTTAATTACACGTTAAATTAAAGGAGGTTTGCAGCAACTTGTTAAAAGGCTACATTAAGGAAGGCGATAATGTAAGCCTTAAATATCTCTAACTTGATTAGAAATCTTAATAAAGAATTTCTTTCTTCCGAGTACTGTTTGTTTCTACTCTTCATTATACATTGAATGATGACATAAGAATGGCTGATAAATAAAAATGTTTGTCAAATGATAAAAATAATAAGAATTTAACAAACATAATCTGTAATAAGCGGATAAGTGAGTTGCCATTCAGTTATTCATTAAAGGACATTAAGCTGTCTGGAGGTAGGTTAACTAGTTCTAGATGGAAAATCGAAAGCCTATGCTCGCAAATAAAGAGAGGATTTCGGTTAATTTCTGCTGCCTGGAAGTCGCTAAATTCCTGCAGACAGTTAAGTTCCTTCCCTAGCCTTCATTAGTGGATTGTGGCATTGCTGTTAATTTAATGACAGAGGCTAAAAAGCAGGCTTAATAAATTATATAAACGACTGGAAAAGATAAGATTTTCCTTATGAATTATTCTATCTTTTTTGTGGTAAATGGGAATCTCTTTAATTCCTATTTAACCGCTCAAAACTATTTAAATGATTATTCCTGCTCAGATAATTGCGATCCTTGCGCATCGGGTTGCCTGAGTAGAACGCAAGAATATTTGATTGGAGGAATTGCTGTCGCAGCTTTAGGGGTGGGGGGCTGCAACAAAAGGACATGGGCATCATGGACGAGATGGGGAAAGAGGGCCTCCAAGGGCCATCGAGCGCTTCGGGCAATTCGGGTCTGATAGGTCCAGTAGGTCTTGCCGGACTCCCAGGGCCAATGGGGCCTCAAGGTGCGATTCTCCAAGATCCTGTGGGACCGGCTTCCCTTAATTTTTCTTTTACTGTAGTGACAACCGATCTTGGCCTTCCGGCGCTTACAGGAACAGTCATTGGTTTTGTAACTATGCCTACAGGGGATATTGTCACGACCACGCCAATTCCTTTGATACCGACGACTTTAACAGAAGATATTGTTATTCCGTCCCCAGCTCCAGTAGAAGTTTATACGGCTACTTTTTTTGTTGATGAAATTAGCCGGGGAACCCTGAGCCAGTTTGGGACTTTGATTATTACTGAGACTGATAAGCCACATACGGCTTTTTATAACGTAGCCGGGGGCTTCCGGAATTAGGGGGCAGCAATTTACATTTGATTATACCTATAATCCCACTCTTCCTTGATTATGTGTATAGCCTAAATCTGCCTTGAATAATTAGTAAAAAATATAATAATAACATAATAATAATTAACGTCAGTTCGACTTTAAAGTCTTATTCGTGCGAGTCCAGCATCCGCTTGCTCTGCTTGATAAATAAGTCTTAAAAGGTCGGACTGACGTTGTTTATTTTAGATATTCTATTTATTTTAAGTATGAAATGATTAGAATTGCCAATGGGAGGCTCCCTTTCGTCGCACCTGGAGAAAGAACGTGTCACTCAATTGAAGCGGGAAGCTCTTTCTTTTTCATCGATTGCGGCAATTTGATGAGTATAGCTGGTTTGATACGACCAAAGCCGTCACGCCTTTAATCCCGTCCTTTACTTCGCTAGGCATATCCGATATTTATCCATTCGGACTGTGAAGAATTAAGGATAGGCTTTGCCGGCCAATCAGTTTGTTTGCGCATGATTTTCCGATATAATCTCTACTTTTACTCCATCAAAAATCCGATCGGACGGAATCGTGATAATGCGGTCATTTTCCTGCAAACCCGACGTAATCTCCATCTGCTTGCCGTAATCGCGTCCGATTTGCACTTGTCTGAGGTGGACAATATTGTTTTCATCGACGACGGCCATGTTTGGAAATCCAGCGCGAATGATAATCGCAGTGGTGGGAATGATGAAGTTAATTGTATCGGGTTTTAAAAAAAACTTCACGCGGCCAAACAAACCGGCATAAAGAATGCCGTCCGGATTATCGACATCCACTTCCGTCAACAAAGTGCGGGCCGTAGGGTCTAAGGCCTTGGCATAGCGGGTAACGATGCCTTTGAAGGTCTTTCCCGGAAACTCAGAAACAGTGATTTCTGCTTCAATGCCTTCTTTAATTTGCCTAAAATAATTTTGGGGAACATCGACAAAAAAGCGGATGGTGTGCGTCTGCGCTAATTGAAAAAGCTCTTGCGGCGTCCCATTGATATTGCCATAAACTAAAGAGCCGATGTCGACGTTCCTTTGAATGATGACTCCGTCAAATGGTGCATAAATATATTTAAATTGCTGCTGATAAGTCAAACGCGAAACATTTTTTTCATTCGCTACGACAGTTGCTTCGGCCGCTTGATAGTTGGCTTGGTATTGATCGACTTCTTGTTTGGAAACAGCTTCCCGATTTTTATTCCACAATCGCTGCCAACGGTCGTTCGTAATCTTTGCGATGTCCCTTACAGCAATGGAATTGAGGAGGTCCGCCTGCGCTTGCGCCACTGCTTCATCGGTTTCGGGGGTATCGATTTCAGCCAATAAATCGCCTACTCTGACGGGATCTCCAATATCGACCAAATAACGGATCAAATAACCATTCACTCTTGCCCATATGGGGGTAATATGCCAAGCTTGGGCCGAACTAGGCAAGATGAGTTCGATGGGTTTTGTGTTGGGTTTAATGACTAGGACAGAAACTCTGGGAAGAGGGGCTTCGGCTGCAATGGCATCGATGACTTTCTTATTAGATAGGCGCGGAAGCCAGCCAAGCAAGAATAAAAGGGTAAGACCCGCTGCAATTCCTAAGATGAGCAGCCAGCCGCGGCCCGAACGTTTTGGCTTAGGTTGAACTGGCTCCATTAGTCTATTCCTTCATTTTCTAGTGTTTGATGTTCCGGTGGTTGATAAGGACGCGGCTTGGCATGCAAATAAGGGTTTTCCTTATGGCGCAAGAGAGAAAAAATGACCGGGACAAAAAATAGAGTCGTCAAAGTGGCAACAGCCAGCCCGCCGATGACTGCCCGCCCCAAGGGGGCATTCTGTTCGCCTCCTTCTCCGATCGCCAGGGCCATGGGAATCATCCCAACAATCATAGCCAGGGCTGTCATTAAGATGGGCCTAAGCCTTGTAAGAGCTGCTGCATGGATCGCTTGGATGCTCGTCTTGCCTTCTTTAAGCTGGAAATTGGCAAACGTCACCAATAAAATGCTATTGGCAGTGACCACTCCTACGCTCATAATCGCTCCCATCAAAGAAGGGATGTTGAATGTAGTTCCCGTTAGAAACAGGCTCCAAACGATTCCAGCAAAGGCTCCAGGAATGGCCATGATAATGACAAAGGGATCCAGCCAGGATTGAAAGTTAATGACCATGAGGAAATAAACCAACATGACGGCAAAAATAAAGCCGATCCCTAACTTTTGAAAGGCCGTTTGCATATTTGACACAAGGCCGCTGACCATGATGCTATTGCCGGGCTTCATTTTCTCTTTATAGCTATTGACGATCGTCTGAATGTCAGAAGCCACTCCGCCGAGGTCGCGCCCTTGCACATTGGCATAAATATCATAGACAGGCTGAATATTGAGGTGGTTGACAACGCCTACTGTCGAGCGGCGCTCGAGTTGACAAAGATCGCAAAGAAGTTGGGACTGCTGCGTTAGAGGGCTGGAAATGGGGATGTGCAAAAGGCCTTCTACCGTATTCACGCGATATTTTGGATTTTGTACGGCAATCAGATAGGGGACCCCGGACTTCCTATCAAGCCAAAAATTGGGAGTGACTGTTGTGCTGTCACTGAAGTTGATGAGAATATCATTGGTGACATTCGACTGGGTCAGGCCTGCTTTGGCTAGCTGCATGCGGTCTACATTTAGGAACAATTCTGGAAAATCGACGACTTGATGAATGTGCGCATCGGCAGCGCCCGGGATATGGGAGATTTTTTCAACCAATTCTTGCGCAATCTTTAAGTTGTTCTCTTGATCATATCCGACGACTTTTACATCGATAGGCGATGGCAATCCCAAGTTTAAAATTTGGTTGACCATGTCGGCCGGCTGGAAATAAAACAGGAGGTTGGGGAATCGATTACTTAAATGTCTGCGCAATAAGGCCATGTATTCCTGGGTAGAGTATTGCCTTTCGCGCTTGAGGGAAACGAGGATTTCGCCATCATAGCCCCCCACCGTTGCATTGTCTCCGAAGGCAAGCGTATAGGGGACGGGATTCATTCCAATGTTGTCCATCAGCATTTCAATATCGTCAGGCGAAATGACTTTCTTAATTTCATCTTCCACATCATGAAAAATCTGCTCGGTCACTTCTATTCTTGTTCCCGAAGGCGCGCGGACATGCAGACGCAGCTGGCCGGCGTCAATGGAAGGAAAAAAATCTTCTCCAATAAAGGGAGAAATAAGCAAGGCGCTGGCAAAAATCAATCCGAAGGCCAATAAAACAATCGGGCGGTTGTCCAATGCCCATTGAAGTGCGTTTCCATAATGATGGCGAAAGCGGTGGAATCTTTCTGAAAATCTGACGTGATAGCGGTCTAGCGCTGTTTTAGGCCCTCCACCCGTATACATATACATTTCAGGCGGCAAGATGAACTTGATCATGACGGGAACGAGCGTACGCGAGAGAAAATAAGAGGCGGCAATGGCAAAAACGACTGCCAATGCAAAGGGCGTGAATAAAAACTTGGCGGGTCCGACGAGAAGAACAACCGGCAGAAAAACGATGCAGATAGATAAGGTAGAGACAAAGGCGGGAATGGCCACTTCATAGGAGCCATCCAATATGGCCTGCTCTAATGGCTTGCCGGAGCTGACATTGCGGTGGATGTTCTCAATGGCAACGGTTGCGTCATCGACCAAAATCCCGATCGCAAGAGCTAGCCCCCCCAGCGTCATAATATTGAGCGTTTCTCCAATGAGGCTAAGGAAAATGATAGAGGTCATAATTGATAGGGGAATGGAAACCAAGACAATTAACGTGCTGCGCCAACTGCCCAAAAATATGAGTACCATGGATCCTGTCAAAGCTGCCGCTAACACGCCTTCGATGACAACCCCTTGAATGGCTTTTTTGACAAAGACGGATTGGTCGAAAATCAAGTTGATGTTCATCCCCTTGGGTGCCGCTGCCTGGATAGTCGGGAGAAGCTGCCAGACCTGATTGACAATGTCTAGTGTAGAAGCAGCGCCATTTTTGAGCACTTGCATGAGGACGGATTTGGCTCCATTTTGACGGACAACATTTGTCTGAGGCGCAAATCCGTCATGGGCAAAGGCGACATCGCGCAGAAAAATGGTTGACTGGTCCACTTTCCCCACAGGAATATCATTAAAGGATTCCGGCTCAACCGGAGTATTATTGAGGTTGACGCGGTAGTCATAATTGCCAATGCGGGCGTCCCCTAAAGGGGTCGTCAACACTTGGCTGAGAAGCGCGCTATTGATATCTCGAGCCGATAGCCCGCGCGCTTGAAGGGCATGCGAGTCGACATCAACCATTAATTGACGGACCTTTCCGCCGTAAGGAGTCGGCAGTGTCGCACCTGGGATGGTGGCAATCGACTGCCGTATGCGCCAGTTTCCGTAGTCATAAAGTTCCGATTCTGTAATTGTCTCGCCGGATAAGATCATTTGAATGATGGGAACCGTATTGACGTAATAGCGCAAAATTGTCGGGGGAAGCATGCCGGGAGGCATGCGCCTTAAGATAGCCTGTGAAGCGGCGGTTGATTCGGCAATTGCCGTTGGAATATCGGCATACGGATGAAAGTACATGCGTACTAGTCCGACCCCATCGACTGTTTGGGATTCGATTCTTTCAATATCATTAACATTATTGGACAGCGTATATTCGCTATATGTGGTAATCCGCTGGGCAAATTCTTCTGCCGGCAAGCCGGCATAGGACCAGATGACGCTGACAATGGGAATATTAATATTCGGAAAAATATCTTTAGGCGTGACGACCATAAAGACAGAGCTCAAAACTGCAATGAGCAGAGCAATGACAACAAAAGTATAAGGGCGCCTAAGGGCAAGTTCAACAATCCACACGGCAAATAAAAATTTTATTTTAAAATCACAATATACTTTTTAAAATTGGATTTGGCAAATAGAATCTAATTGATTGATCATTTGTAAATATGTTCTAAGAAAAAGCAAAATTGCCTGCTTATGGGATGATGGATTGAATGAAAGAAAAAAATCGGCAAAACCGTTTGAATACAGATCTTGTGGGAAAAGCATCCATTCATTCCTTAAAAAGAATGGCCGCCTATTTAATCTATTTTGCACTTGGATTCGGTGTCGTCTTGACGGCAAGTTGTTCGGTCGGCCCAGCCTATCGTCCTCCTTCCATCGAGATTCCCTGCGAGTGGAAAAACCAGCAAAATCGCCAGTGCAAAGAGGAGGAAGCCCAAAAAAATCAAGAATTCGCTTATCTGGATTATTGGTGGCAAGTCTTCGATGATGAAAAGCTGGATGGCTTAGAAGCTTTAGCCATTGAAAACAATAGGGATTTATTTATCGCTTTTGAAAGAATTCAAGAGGCCCGCGCTTTGGTCGGCATTGCAGCGGCAGACTTTTATCCTCAAGCTACCGTTAATCCCTTATTTACAAACACAGTTCAACTGAATAAAACATTTAGGAATCCTGCGCTTACCAATCTGGCAAACACAGGAACAGCTGGAACAGTTGGCACAGCCTTGGGAAGCAATCTTTTCCGGATCCATGAAGTGCTTTATTCACTCCCGTTTAATTTCCGCTATGAAGTGGATTTATGGGGCAAAATCCGAGATCGCTATCGCTCGGCCGTTTATGATTGGCGGGCGATGCAAAAAGACTATGAAGTCGTCATGCTCAGCCTGACTTCCAATCTTGCCATTGCCTATTATCAAATACGGGCGTTGGATAAGCAATTAGATCTGCTGTCAAAAGTCATTCAAACCCGTCAAAAGGCGTTCAATATCAATAAAGACCGCTATGAAGGAGAAATGACGACCTATGCGGATGTCACTTTAGCAGGAGAAGAATGGGATGCCGCGCGGCTCCAATATGAAGAGGCGGCCCGCCAGCGGAAGATAATGGAAAATGAAATCGCCATATTGCTTGGCGTTCCTGCGTCCGACTTTTCCCTGGAATCCATGCCCCTTCAGGGAAGCCCTCCTTGCATTCCGGCCGGCATTCCCTCCGAGGTCTTATTGCGGCGCCCCGACGTGGCCGAAGCCGAGTATAATGTCTTATCCGAGCATCAGCAGGTCAAGCTTGCCTATTCTCTGTTTTTCCCTTCTTTGACGTTGACCGCCACAACGGGATTTGAAAGTCCGGTATTAAAAGATTTCTTAAAATGGATAAGCCGCTATTGGTCGAATAGTACGGAGATTGATCAAATTGTTTTTGATGGGGGAATGACTTATTATAATTTTAAGCTGCAGATTGCGCGCTTCCAAGAGGCAAGCGGGAATTATCAGCAGCAAGTGCTGACGGCTTTCCAAGATGTCGAAAATGCATTGGGCGATCTGGAGTCTTATGCCAAGCAAGAAGAAATCGCCCAGGAAACTGTTAAATGGGCGCAAAAAACGCATGCGCTTTATTTAGACCGCTATACATTGGGAGTCATCTATTATATTGATGTTGCCAATACGGAAAGGGACTTGCTTAATTTTCAGATCGATCTCAATGCCTTGCAAGGGTTGCGCTTTGTCGCGACCATTCAATTGATCCGAGCGCTTGGCGGCGGGTGGTAAACTTATCAAATGGCTATGAAATGGAAAAACAACTAGAAACGTATCTTTATGAAAATATTCCTCTTTCCCACGCCATGGGAGTCCATGTCGTGCAGGCGTCTTTAGATAAAATTGTTTTGTCTGCTCCTCTGGCCAATAATATCAATCACAAGAAAACCGCTTTTGGAGGCAGTTTACATGCTGTGGCGACTTTGGCCGGCTGGTGCTTAGTCCATATCAATTTAAAAAAAGCCTGTCCGGAGCCTTGTCAGATTGTCATTACCAAAAGCGAGATCGATTATCTGGGTCCTGTTGAGGCGGATTTTCAAGCCGTTTGCCTGATGCCGGCAGAAGAGGAGTGGCAACATTTTCTCAAAGTCCTGAAAGTGAAAGGAAGAGCGCGTATCCATTTAGCAGCGTCCATTTATCACCGCGATCGATTGGCTGTCGACTATCGCGGAGTATTTGCTGCCATTAAAACTAAGCCAGGCATTTAGACAGCTCACATGTTTAAGGAGCGCCATGCTGAAGAGACTTTCCTACGATGCGGTTATTGTTGGATCAGGTCCTAATGGACTCGCCGCTGCCATTACACTAGCCCAAGCCGGACTGTCGGTAGTCGTTTTGGAGTCGAAAAAAACGATTGGAGGGGGCATGCGTTCAGCCGAGTTGACGCTTCCCGGATTCGTTCATGATGTTTGCTCGGCTATTCATCCTCTGGGCCTTGCCTCGCCTTTTTTTCACCCTTTGCCTCTTGCTGAGCATGGGCTTAAATGGATTCATCCTGTCTATCCTTTAGCTCATCCATTTGATGAAGGGCCGGCGGCTATTTTAGAGCGTTCGATTGAAACGACATCCCATACCCTGGGGATAGATGCTGCAGCCTATAAGCGCCTCTTGGGGCCGCTTGTCGCGCATTGGCATGATCTGACGATCGATATTCTCGCCCCTTTGCACTTTCCTCATCATCCCTTCCTCTTAGGCCGCTTCGGCCTGTTAGGCCTTCGATCAGCCGATCATTTAATAAATAAATGGTTTAAAGCCGAGCAGGCGCGCGCGTTTTTTGCCGGGCTTGCGGCGCATTCCATTTTGCCGCTGGAACGCTCTTTGACAGCGGCCTTTGGGTTGGTTCTTGGCATTTTGGGACACGCTGTCGGATGGCCGCTGCCTCGTGGAGGCACGCAAAAATTTGCCGATGCGCTGGCCTCTTATTTTTTTTCTCTTGGGGGAGAAATCTTAACGGATTCAACAATTGAAGATTTGGACGATTTGCCCGCTTCCCGCGCAATTCTTTTTGATGTCACTCCCAGGCAATTATCAAAGATTGTCAAGCACCGCTTTCCCGATAAATATAGAAAGAAGCTGGCAGAGTACCGCTATGGTCCCGGCGTATTTAAAATGGATTGGGCGCTTAGCGATCCTATTCCTTGGAAAGCAAAGGAATGCTTGCGTGCGGGAACCGTGCATGTAGGAGGAGGATTTAACGAAATTGGCCTATCGGAGCGAAATGCATGGGAGGGAAAGCGATCGGAAAAACCTTTTGTTCTCATTGCCCAACCAAGTTTGTTTGACCCTTCCCGTGCACCGGTAGGCAAGCAAACGGCTTGGGGCTATTGCCATGTTCCCCATGGTTCAAGCGATGACATGGCAGAACAGATAGAATCGCAAATTGAACGGTTCGCACCCGGCTTTAGAGATTGCATCTTAGCGCGCAGCACGCGTTCCGCCCTTGAGATGGAAGCGTATAATGCCAATTGCATTGGAGGGGATATCAATGGAGGGGTACAGGACTTGGGTCAACTTTTCTCACGGCCGGTATCGCTGATTGATCCTTATGCCACACCTGTCCCCAATCTTTTTATTTGCTCGTCTTCTACCCCCCCTGGCGGAGGGGTACATGGCATGTGCGGCTATTACGCCGCACAATCGGCCTTGAAGACATGCTTTCGCTAAGCGATCAATTAGGCGCAGTTTGAGCTGCAATAGGTTGGGCAGGCTTTTGCACTTTATCTTTGAAGAATAAGGCAGTGAAGCCCACGCTTCCCAAGCAAAGAGCAACGGGGATGACAGCTATGCCATAAGTCAAAGCTTGAGAAGACTGAGGCCCTCCCATGGCATTGACCATTCCGCCAATGGCTGTATGGAACGCATAGCCGAACGTCATAATGATCATATTCGCAACAGCTGTCGTTAAACCAGCTACATTTTCGCGTACATAAGTCGAAGCCTTATAGATTGCCAAGATTTGATAAGCAGAGCAGATGCCCACTAAGACAAAGCTAAAGCTGATGGAGCTTGCCGAGGGACGCCAGATCAGCAAGACGAAAAAGCTTGCGGCCATGATGATCCCGGCACCGATAATGGTTCCCAAATAGTTGCCCGTCTTCTCGGCGACTAAACTTAACAAGGGAGCGCCAAAGCACATGCCAATGAAAATCATGGAAGGCAAGCTGCTGGCCAATGTTCCGTCAAATCCATAGACTTGCTTTAAGAAGGCTGTTCCCCATACATCTGCAAATCCCTCCAAGGGGCCGACCATTAAACCTGCAAAAAGGCAGGAAAAAATCACGCGGTTGTTTCCCAAGACTTCCTTGATATCTGCCATCACTGCTGTCTGCTCACTACTCTTGATGTCCGGAACAATCCAAAAAGTGGCAACAGCTAAGGCAATTCCGGCAATAGCAAAGAATTGGATCACAGCTTGGTAGCCTAATACGTCGCGCATATAGCTAACGGGTGCGCCTCCATAGATCGCTCCGATTAAGCCGATGGTTACGGATAAGCTCAGCATCCGAGAGAAGCGCTTCTCGCTAAAGGCCATGCGGATGATTTTAAATAGGCCTAAGATTGCGGCAGACGATCCTATGCCGATTAAAGCTCTTCCCACAATGGGATAAATCCAGTGGTCGGAGAACAACAGCGGCAGCAGGCCTATCACGGTCAGCACAATGCAGCCTGCCATGACTCTCTTTGGGCCATAGCGATCAAGCATAATGCCGATAGGCAAGTGCATCAAAGAATAGCCGATATAGTAAACGCCGGAAAACTGGCCGAATGTCGCAGCGCCAATATCAAAATGCTGCATGATATCGCCCATCATAATATTGGGCATGACTCTTAAAATATATTGGTAGGCATAAAAGACAGAGGCAATAATCCAAACCATCCATGCCATCATGCGTGAATTAAACATATTTATTAACTCGCTTTTCAAGTGTATTTCAAACTAATTTTTCATTTGTCTTTCCGCTTCTCAGCTTGTCGGAATGCGGAAGGAAATTTTGCATTAACGCAATTGTCTTCATCAATGAAAGCAATCGAAAGGCCTACTGTTATCAAACATCCAGAATTCAATCGCAGCTAATTTTGAGAAGTCATTGATAAGAAAATGGGCAAATAAGGAGAATCCAGCCTTATAGGCTAAGAAGGAGAAGGGGACGAAGGAGAGACAAGGAGAGAGTCATATGAGGGCAAGACGAGGGCGTTGACGGCGCAGACATTTGCATAGAACTCATGTAAAACATAGTTTAAACTCCTTATTGGGGTCCTTTGGACTTAAAGGTTAACATGTTTTTTGTATTATTGTCCATTAAATTATTTTTTAATAACAATTTTATTAAAAGAATTCAATTTTGCATTTGCAACGCGTTTTCATTTAAGTTTATACCGAAACAAGGCGTTTTGGTAAGCTAGATGGAATGATATTTAAATCTTATTAAGGTGAGCGGGCATGCAGGCGAATTTGATTGCGGAACGTCCAAAAATTGGAGTGGGTGTCGCTGTTCTAAAAGAGGGAAGGGTGCTGCTTGGCAAGCGAAAAGGTTCCCATGGAGAGGGGCAATGGGCCTTTCCGGGCGGGCATTTAGAATTCAATGAAACGCCGGAAAATTGTGTTGTCCGTGAATTAGAGGAAGAAACGGGATTGAAGCCGCTTTCCATCCTTCCAGGTCCTTGGACAAATGACATGATCGATGGGTGCAAGCATTATGTCACGCTCTTTATGTTTGTGACAGAGTTTTCCGGGCATCCGGTTGTTTTAGAGCCGCATAAATGCGAAAATTGGGACTGGTTTGAATGGGCTTGTTTGCCTCAGCCGCTTTTTAAGCCGATTGAATCCCTCATCGAAAAAGTCGGAATGAATTATTTGAATGAGCTGTCCAAGTCTGCTCTTTCCCTTGCTATCCCCAAATGAAATTGATTTTTATGCAGAAGGATGGCAGGGAAGGTAATTTTTATAGATCTTCCAAATTTGGCTATTGACTTTCTGCGAATACAAAAATGTCGTGTGGCCATATGCAAACAGCGATTGGAAATGCGTCGAGTAATCGGGAAGGGCCGAAAAATCCGGAACAATAAGATCCGTTAGGCTTCCCATGTGATAGCTACGGGCCTTGATGGCATCCGAATCATTCTGTTGCAAAGCATGAACAAAGGAAGAGTTCAGGCGCATCTCTTCCGCGTCTTTTCCGATTCCAACAGAAGCGAGCGGAGTTCCTTTAAGAGGAGAGGCCAGAGTAATAATGGCTTTGATTTGCTCATCAGCGCAGCTTTCAGCGCATTTGAGGCAGACGAGCCCTCCCATAGAGTGGCCAATTAAAATAGGCGCTTGCCCAGTGGCGCGGATGATGTCCTCAACTTTTTCCTTTACCTGCTGAGCATGTGTTTCTATGCTATGAAAGGGGGTAGGCAGATCGATTGAATAGAAGGCTCCTAGAGGAAGCCCCTCTTCCCGTGCTTTCCTTTCCAGCTGGGCAGCATGGAAAAGTCCTCCAGTCCCATTGTGGAGATAGCCATGCACGAACAAAATAGGAGGGGATGAAGAGGACAAACTATTTGGGGATGGCTGAGGCCTTTGCATGGCATTCGTTAAAATAAGGGGAAAGAGCGCTAATAACTCTAAAAGCGATGACTGCAGATAAAGGGCAAAGCTTGCTTTGCGCAGCATGACAGGCAAAAAGAGGAAATGGGCTAGCGCTGTCGATGCCACAATCATCACTGACATGGCCGTTAAGGCACAATAAAAGGGAATGCCCAATGTGATCTTTATCGCTTTGAGCGGTCTTGGTTCGGGAGAGGTCAAAGAGCGCCACACTTGTTGGACTGTAAATTGGACCATCGCTTCAGCAGTGGACGCAAACGATCGAAAAGAAGGGGGATTCTCAATGGTAAGCGAAGTCGTCTGGGGATTAAGATAAGCATTGAGAAATGGCGTCATTTTTTCTCCTTAAAGAAAATAATGATGAGAAAATTATAACCTGTTTTATCAATTATTAAAACTACTATCGAATTGTTAATTGTCTATAGTCAGGATTATTTCCGTTCTAGGAAGCAAGCTGTGAGGAAAGAATTTTTATCCAGGCCGTTATGAATTCGATGATCATCTCTTAAAGGATTTCTTAAAACTGCTCCTGGCATGGACTCGAGTCTTTTTTCCTAGGAGAAAATAATCTCAAATCTAGGCCATTATGAGTTTTAAGAAACCTTCTTGGAATGCCTTTTCTTTAACGATTTATTTTAAAAAAAGCAAAGCTTTTATTCCGGTACAATGACAACCTGCTTTTTGGGGATTTTTGAAAGCAAGTCGGCTTTTATATTGGTATGGGCTTCTACGAGCTCTGGTGGAGTAAGGGCCATCCATTCGGCAAGAGAAATGCTTGCATAGTAGCTGCTTTTGAAAGTTTCCAAGAACCGCATATCAGTATCGCCTGTATTTTCGATGTAGTGGCCCATTGACTTGGGAATATAGCCCACATCGCCTGCTCCAAAATCCATGGTGCGGGCACGCCCGACGGCAGAAAAGACAGTTATGCGCCCCTTGCCGCTAATAATATAAAGCCATTCATCCGCATTGGGGTGCCAATGCAGCTCGCGCATGGCGCCTGGGCACAGCGTGACTAAGGCGGCGGCGATTTGTGTGGAAATGGGAAAGTTGTTGGAATCGACAACCCGCGCCTCTCCTCCTTGATTAGATACGTTGGGTTTTTGATCGTATAAGGAATAAGAAAACGATTGTGGAACGCTGCCGGCAGGGCCTGCTGCCAATTGGATATCTTCCTCTAAAGACTTCGACACGGTGCCCGGGAAAATATACAATTCCCTTTGAGGGATATTATTAAGGTCGTAAGGAGTCCAGCCGAAATTTTTTGCCAATATATCAACGGGAGTATGGGCCATCCAGTCGCTGATCAAAAATGTTTCATTTTCAGAAAATTGCCCATCGTCGAAGATGAGCAGAAATTCGCATCCGTCGGGTCCCAGTCCTTGAATAGAATGAGGATAACCGGAAGGGAAATACCATAAGTCTCCCTCTTTTACATCATTGACAAAGCTCCTTCCCTGAGGATCGATGCAGGTAATGCGCGCATGGCCATAGAGCATGATCGCCCATTCGGATGCCTGATGCCAATGCATTTCTCGAATAGCGCCTGCGATAAGGCGCATATTGACGCCTGCAATGGTGGTCGAAATGGGAAGATCGCTGACAGTCACTTGCCTTGCCCATCCGCCCTCTTGCAGGCGTTTGTTGGAGCGTGAAAAGGGAAACCAAAAATTTGGAACGTCACCCCGGTCGGTTGAAGGAGGCATCTCGGAAGAAGGAGCTAAATCCCTCTCTAAAGGATTTTTTGGACCGGGGTCCGTTGCGCTTTCCGGGTTGATTTCCGCAAGATCGAATCCTCTTCTCTCATTATCCGGATTTCCGGTTGGTAAGGGCTCAGTGGACTTTTTCATAGTTTTTCCTTTTTTAATAGAGCGGGCAAAATCCTCATTTGGGGACAAAAAAGAAATGAGGGATGACAAAGAAATGAAAAAATTCTTTTAAAATTTATTTTATGCTATGAATGAAATAATTCCAAAAAATTATTATTAGGAGGCGAAAATGAAAGCCATTGCTAATTCTTCTCAACTTAGTACACCTAATACGTTAGGGGAACAAGCCGGCAAAGCCGTGGCGGAAGCGCTTAATCCTTTAGTGGCTGATGCCTTTGCTCTTTACGTTAAAACAAAAAATTTTCATTGGCATCTCTCGGGGCATCACTTCCGGGACTATCACCTCCTTTTTGATGAGCAGGCCGATCAAATCTTTGCTATGATCGATGTGTTGGCTGAGCGTGTGCGCAAATTGGGCGGGACGACGATCCGTTCGATTGGCCATATTAGCCAGCTGCAAAATGTTCAAGACGACAACGATGAATTTGTTCCTCCTTTGGAAATGGTAAAACGGTTGATGGAAGATAATAAAAACTTGGCTGCCCGCATGCGCGAGGCCCATCATGTTTGCGAAGAAAATGAAGACGTGGCGACAGCCAGCTTTTTAGAAGTCTTTATCGATGAGACAGAGCGCCGCACCTGGTTCCTCTTTGAAATCCAAGTCAATTCGCATTAATTTTGACAGAAAGACTTCTAAGTTTTAATTTAACGGCAAACTCATTACGCAGAGGAGCGAAGGCTTTCTCTGCGCTAATGTTATTTCTTGCAACAACTTACTGCTAAAATAGGTGTCTTTTCCTGTTGTCTTCTCTATCTTTTCCTTTGCGATTTAATTTTACTAAACAGAAAACGATCCAGCCCCTTATAATTCTTTTATTTGTTCCTAACCCTTTGAATGATATGAAGAAATGCCGTTTATCTACTCTTAGAAAAATTGATCTTAGGACAATTTGGATGTCCGAAGCGCAAGATTTTACTCCTTGGCTGGCGCAAGAAGACAATTTGGCTTTGTTGGGCAAGACTTTAGACATGGAGCTAAAGCTAGAGGTGTGCGAGAAAGATGTCGGTCCTTTTCGCGCTGATATTTTGTGTAAAGATTTAAATACCGACCGCTGGGTATTGATCGAAAATCAGTTAGAGGCGACCGACCATAAGCATTTAGGGCAAGTCCTCACTTATGCCTCCGGACTTAAAGCGCTTGCCATCATTTGGGTTGCTGGCCATTTTACAGAAGAGCATCGGGCGACTTTAGATTGGCTGAATGAGATCACCGACGAGCGTTTCCACTTTTTCGGTTTAGAAATTGAATTGTGGTCGATCGGGGAATCGTTGCCTGCGCCGAAGTTTAACTTGGTGGCCAAGCCCAACAATTGGAGCCAGCAAGTGGCCAGTGCGGCTAATAAGCTCTCTTTCGAAGACTTGACGGAAACAAGAAAAATTCAGTTGGAGTATTGGCAGCGATTAAGCCATTATTTGCGTGATAAAGACTCTATTGTTCGCCCTCAAAAAGCCAAGCCGCAGCATTGGATCAATTTTGCGATCGGACGATCGGGCATGCATCTATCGGCTTCTGTGAACTCTCAAAAAAAATCCATTGCTGTCGAGCTATATCTTCGGGATATTAATGCTAAAATTTTCTTCAATTCGCTTTACAATCAAAAGCAAGACATTGAAGACGAGCTTGGCCATCCGCTCGAGTGGATGGAACTTCCTGAAAAAACCGCTTCGCGCATTATCCTTTCTACGCGCTCTGCCAATTTCCTTAAAAAAGAGGAATGGGAGAGGCAGCATGAATGGCTCAAACATTATCTCGAAAGATTTTGGCATGTCTTCGCCCATCGCGTGAAGAATCTGTAGGGATGGGTTTTAATATTCTCTTAATCGTGAATCAGTCTTGCATGCAAGACTAATTCACGAAAAGAATAGATCGATAGTGTCCTAAAAAGCTGGTTTTTAGGTGTTGATGGCTGTCTCTTCTGCCAGATACGCCGGCCGGACAGGAGCGTTCTCTTCGACAGAAGGAGAAGAGACACCTAAAATTTCACCGGATCGCTTGGACACATAGCGGACTAAGGCGCTCATATGAGGGATGACCAAAAAGGCCAAACCGATATCAATGACCGACCAGACCGTTTTCACACCTGAAATAGTGCCTATGAAAATGACACAGGCCGTTACGATATAGTACAAGCGGATGCTTTTGTTTCCCGTCAAATATCCTAAGCATTGGCTGCCGTTGTAGCTGTTCCCCAAAATCGTTCCGAAGGCAAAGAGGAACGTGCTAATGGCCACAATGGTTACGCCATAATGGGAAAAATATTGCTTGAATGAAGCGGCGACCATGCTGATTCCCAAAGGAAGCTCTGGATCTTGCCAGGTTTCAGTCATCAAAGCCACGCATCCGGAGATAAAAGAAATCAAGCCCGAGGTATAAGTAGAAAGCATGGCTAGTGTTCCCTGCGCAACGGAGTCTTTTGTTTCGGCCATCGAGTGAGGAATAGTCTGCGTGCCTACGCCGGCCTCTGTTGCTTGCGTGCCTTTAAATACACCCCAACGCATAGAGCTGATAAATCCCCCCACCAGCGCGCCGGTTGCCATCGCATAAGGCTGGAAGGCTGAGGAGACGATTGTCTGGCAGATTGCTCCGAATTGGTCGATGTTCGCTCCAATGATCCATAGGCTCGAGCCAATATAAAGGGTAAACATCAGTGGAACGAGTTTGGAAGAAAGCGAACTGACGCGCTTGATGCCGCCCATCAGGGTCACTAAAACTAAGAGGGAAATAAAGGCTCCTGAAAAGACAGTCGGGATGCGGTAATCGCCCAGAAGAGGGGAATCTAAAATAGCGGCCAACTGGTTTGCTTGAGCGGCAGACCAGGCTGTCATGAGGAGGCATCCAATTAAAGCATACCATTTAGCGGCGGCAGGGGACAAAATGGCTTGCAGATACTGCATCGGTCCACCTTGAATTTGGCCATTTTCGAGTTTCTTTCTAAATCTAATGCATAAATTCACTTCTGTATAGGTCGCCGCGCTTCCCAAGAAAGCCGTTAAGAGGAAGCCTAATAAAGCACCCGGTCCTCCCCAATGAATGGCAATGACAGGGCCGACAATCGTGCCAATTCCAATGGTTGTAGACATGGCAGTGAAAAGAGCTCGGTAGGGAAGGATCGTATAAGCTCCCTCCTTTTGGTTGCTTTTTAGCACAGATGCCGTCAACATTTTAAACAGTGTCGGAAAAAGCCGAAGCTGTACGAAGCGCATTTTAAAAGAGATAAATAAGCTGCCAAATAAAATAAACAGGCAGGAAAAAAATAAAATATAATCAACTATCCTTTCGATAGTTATTTCAGCAAACATACGTATACCTAATCAATTCTTAAATATTGTGTTATAGCCCTAAGAGGGATTAAAACCGCTAATGTCTAGATTTGAGGTTTAATATACCCTCTAATGCAAATGCTTAACATTAAATAAATCAAGCACTTGGAATTCTCATAAACGCGTTTACTTCTTTAAAACTAAGCTTTTCTGATCAGCTTAATTCAAAGATCTTTAGCCTGGCATTGGCTTAAAGGTAAATAATGTAAAAATAAAAGGGAAAAACGGGATTAATTCTGTTGATTGCAATTAGAATTGCATTGCTGGAAGGAGACGAGGATGGAAAGAAGGCTATTCATTTTCTTTGATAGGGATAGGGATGCCGCCATACACATAAGGAAATCTCCTTTAAAGGTTAAAAAAAATTTTATTGACAATCCAATCATACAATCAACTTTAAAAAAACGTTTATATATTTAAATCTAATACGGCTATTGATTTTTTCACACAATTGAAATAATTGCAAGGCTCTTTTCCTTTCCTCTATTGACTTGAATCTCAAAATTATCCATGAAGGAAGATCTTTGTCACATCCTATAAAATCAACGGAGAAGATATTTATGAGTCCAAAACCTTCCTCTCGATGGATATTGAAAAGTTTTTTCTTTCTGATAAGCGCATGCTGTTTGTCTTTTGCTTTTCCTCGCGAGCTGTGGCAAATTTATCAAACCCGCTTAGCCATGGCATTTGGCGAAATTCAACTGGATACGGAAGTCTACGTGTTCACGGATTGGCAGTGTGCAAATTGCGCCAAGCTCGATGCCGTTCTAAAACCGTTTGCCCCCGATCTTATTAAAAAAGCTAAGCTTTATTTTGTGGATATTCCTGCCCCTGCGACTGAATCGCTGACCCGTGCCAATGAGTCCTTTCTTTTAAGGAAGGATAAGACTCTTGAGTCTTATTTTAAGCTTCGCCAAGCCTTATTTCAATTAGCAACCGCCACTCCTAAGCTGTCAGAAGTGAATGTTAAAGAAGCCTTAGAACAGAACAATTTGACGCTTGAGCCTATCAATGACGATTTGGCTAAAGTGGCAACAACAGTATTTGACAGCCTCATTAAAAGCTTAAAGGTCTCTCAAGTGCCTACAATTGTGATTTATAATTTAAGAACACACCAGCAAATGAAAATTGAAGAGATGGATCAAATGAAGCCGCAAGTCATTGAAGATGCCATTGAGCGATTAAGGCAGCCTGTCAAGCAAACTGAAGAAAAGAGAGCAGAACCTCTGCAAGAAAATAGGAAGGGAACGGTTCAGGCAAGCGCCAACTAAGCTGAAAAAAGAAGAGGCAGGCGCCTGTCGGCGGCATGCCTCTTGAGCGACCAACTAGCGTCCTTGTCTGACACTGTAAACGATATTCGTGCCATCCAAGAAGAATGTGCTGCCTAGTGAATTGCCTGTGACGTTCTCAAAAATTTCTACGACTCTATTGCCGCGCTTAATAGCGACGAAATCGGCTGTAGTCACAGCACCTGGAACGGGGAAATCACGAGTGATTACATAGCCTGCTCCATGAACAGGATCAGTCAATGTTAACTGGCGTGTTAAAAGAGGAACGTTTCCTTGGTTAGTGCTAAGGACTGTCAATGGCGATCCGACAGATCCTAAAAAAGCAGAAGAGCTAAAAAAATTGACTACGCCATGTCCGGCATCATCATAAGTGTATTGTGAGACACTTGAGCTAGGTGTCAACGATCCCCCGGATGATTGACTGGTTGAAGCGTAGTTTCCTGCAAATTGTTCCAGTGTGAAGATATTGCCTATTCCGTGAAAGGCTTCAGCATGAGAAAAGCTTGGCATGAAAGCAAGGGCTGCTAAGGCAAGCAATTTGGAAAATTTAAACATGATTGTCTCCTATGGATTTAGTGTTTTTACAAATTCGTAATGAGCTGATAGGTGAGAAACTCTCAGATCCCGTCCACTAGCAATTTGTAAATATGACTTTCTAAGAAAGTAATATCTTCTTGATCATTAGCTGCAAATTTTAAAAAAATCAAATATTTTTTTACTTTTATCTTGGAACAAGAATAGAAAAGAGAAGAGAGGGGCAAAGGCGAGCCGAAGATACCGCCTTTGCATAAAAGGGAAGACGATTAATCACCAGAAGGAATTAGAACAAAGGCATGCCTTTTACCGTCAAATTGGCCTTGTCCAATGATATAGCCATTATCATTGATTCCCGTCAGAAATTCTATTTCGCTCCATAAGGATTCCGCTTGATCAAGTCCAATAAGCAGATTTAAAGGAATGATTTCGCCTTGATTCCATAAAAGAGAGACGATTTTTTGGCTTTGCAATTCTGAAATTTGAAATCCGATGATTTGATTGCAGTTATTTATTGCCAAAGGGGCAAAATCCTCTAAAGCGATCAAGCCTTGTTGAGGATCCCATAGAAAGCCTTTATAAATAGATTGATTCTTAATGGATTGAAAGATAATGACTTGTCCTTGGTCGTTTAATTCCCGTCTGGCTATATTCACGTCTTTCATAATGTCGGTAACGGTTCCTTGAGCAGGGTCGTATAAGACAAGCATGGGAATATTGCTATTGTCGTCTTTGATCCATCTTCTGCCTAAAATCAAGCCTTGGTTGTTCATGCTATAAGCGGTACTGATGAAGTTGGGGTCGACATCTTGGAAGACGCCATTTTGCCAAATGGCAAATTGCGTTGCCTTGTTAAGGTCGTGGGAATTGGCAAGCAGGATTTGCTGCTTGTCATTGATCGTTAAAATTTTTAGCTCTTTATTGTCCCAACCAGAAGACTGTTGCCAATCTTCTAATTCTTGCATCTTCCATTGCTTGGGAGCGCCAATATCTTGGTAAGATCCATCGGGGTTAAAGATATACACATGTTTAGTCCGTTTATTCGTAAAAAACCAATAATTGGTTCGATGCCAGAATAGGCAGGCAACTTGATTATGATTATTAATTAAAGGCAGTTGATAAGAGGAGGAAAAAGGCAGAAGGGTCAAGCCGCTGTCCAATTGCCAGATGAAATCGCTGACTTGATCTCCAGTCTTCGCATAGCCTACCACTGCATTTTGATTATTAATTGCCGTGGCATAGCTTTCATCGGCTGTCAATGTCCCCAGATCTTGAATGATAAAATTTAAGCCTTGTAAATGCCAAGGAAGACAACCAAGGACAAACCCTATCGTCCATTGAATGATTTTTTTCATCTATTACCTCATTTGACTGCGCTATTAAAACACCTAGGAATCATAAAGAGAGAGTTGATTTCATTCAATTATGTAATAACTTGAGCTTTAATATTTTCTTAAACTTATTGTCTTCTTTTTTGTGTTTATATTTAATCTTAATAAAAAATTAATTTATTTTTAGTAGAATTTATTCTAAATATTTAAATAATTATTATTAAAAATAAAGTTGATTATGAAAATAAAATTCTTAGATACTTATCTTCCTTCCAAGTATTCCGTTCCTGTAAAAAACGCTGAATTAGAAGAGACAAAAAATTATGCAGGGAAAACTTACATTTTATTAGGCAAATCAGAGCGAACTGTGCGTTTCAATCAGCGTATTTGGATGGGAATTTTCGCCATTGCTCATGCGATATTTTCTTTGGGTATTATTTCTTCTTTTATTGAAAAGAGCAAAGAGGAATGGAAAGCCTTTTGGAGCGGAAAGAAGAGTGTCGTTTTATATGGCTCTCCTTTTTTATCCAATAAAATCTTGGCTAACCAAGGCGATGCAAGAGCGCAATTCACTCTAGGGGGCATGTATGCGAATGGAGAGGAAGTGCCTCAATCAGACCAAGAAGCTATCAAGTACTATCAATTAGCGGCTAATCAAGGCCATGCGGAAGCGCAATTCCATATGGGAACCAGGTATGAGCAAGGGCGAGGTGTCTTTTTATCAGATGAGAAGGCTGTCGAATACTATCAATTAGCGGCTAATCAAGGCCATGCGGAAGCGCAATTCCATATGGGAACCAGGTATGAGCAAGGGCGAGGTGTCTTTTTATCAGATGAGAAGGCTGTCGAATACTATCAATTAGCAGCCAATCAAGGCCATGCAAAAGCTCAATGCAATCTGGGAGTAATGTATGTGAAAGGACGAGGAGTGCCTCAATCAGACGAGAAGGCGGCGGAGTATTTTCAGTTAGCGGCGGACCAAGGTGATGTAGAGGCACAATTCAATCTGGGAATCATGTATAAACATGGACGAGGAGTGCCTCAATCAGATGAGAAGGCGGCGGAGTATTTTCAGTTAGCGGCGGACCAAGGTCTTGTAGAGGCGCAACTCAATTTGGGAATCATGTATGAGGAAGGACAAGGAGTGCCTCAATCAGATGAGAAAGCTGCCGAGTATTTTCAATTAGCAGCCAATCAAGGTCATGTAGAGGCGCAATTCAATCTGGGAATCATGTATGACGAAGGACGAGGAGTCCCTCAATCAGATGAGAAGGCTGCCGAGTATTTTCAGTTAGCGGCCAATCAAGGTGATACAGATGCCCAATTCAATCTGGGAATCATGTATGAGGAAGGACGAGGAGTGCCTCAATCAGATGAGAAGGCGGCGGAGTATTTCCAATTAGCAGCCAATCAAGGTGATGCAGATGCCCAGTTTAAACTAGGTGTCCTGTACGCAAGCGGACGAGGAGTGGAACGATCAGACGACAAAGCCATTCAGTATTTTTTATTAGCCGCAGACCAAGGCAAGGAAGAGGCGCAATCCAATTTGAAAATTATGTATAAAGCAGGACGAGGAATCTCTCAATTAGATGAAAAAATGATTGAGCGTTACCAATTAGATAAAGAATCAAGCGTCACTCCATTTATATCAAAAGTCAGTTCTTTTGTTTCTCCAGCCTTCAACTTAGCTGCTAAAGCTTTTCTCCCTTCATCGTTAAGAACGGCAGGACAACTGGCAGTAAATAGTGCAAGGCTGGCTTACCAAGGAAAAAGGAGAGCAAGTGCGCTTGTTGCTATGAATGCCGTCACTCATTTATTTGTTTACTCAACAAAAGCCATGATGAAGTCTTTGTATCCTGACGCTTATGAAATGGCAAAATTGGAAGCGTTATGTGAACAAGGTTTTAATCCAAGCTAGGTATTTATTTTAATAAGCAAGCACCCTCAAATTTATTTGAGGGGTGTTTCCTTTGGTTCAATAAATTTTTCCATTTTTATAACTAAGCAAACAAATCATACTATTTAAGATTATGGATGTCTTAATACGCCTTCTAAGAATCGCTCTTGAAAAGAAGGGATTTGACATCTGAAAAAAAGAAAAGCTTGAATGTAATTTTGTAATGGTGTACCATTACAGAAAAAGAGGTTGAAATGACAATGAGCTCAGAAGAGGAATGGCGGGGGTTTTTAGAGTGGTGCAGGAAGATGCGCTCAACCGAAGAGCTCAATCAATTCTTTCAAGTGTTTTTGACTTTTGAAGAAAGAGAAACGCTTGCTTCCCGATATGCCATTGTCAAGGGACTATTGGAAGAGCAATTAACGCAAAGAGAAATGGCTGAAGAATACCAAGTCAGCATTGCTCAAATTACCAGAGGATCGAATGCGTTAAAAATTATCGATCCCAAATTAAAGCAGTATTTAAAAAAATTGCTATCACATAAGAAGAGTAAAAAAGATGAAGACTGAATGTTCTCTTAAGAAAAGAGTCGCCTGTGCTCAAGCGTCTTGCCTCTCTATTTGTTTGTTCCCTTCTTCTTTCTCTGTCTGGTGGGCGATCGCCCGTTAATTCCCTTATTCATTTTCATACGTTTATTTGAATAGCCCTTATCTGTTTTAGGAAAGGGACTGCCGTGACGACATGGATATCAAAGCCTTTATGCTTTCCATGAAGCTTCATGCTGGATTTAATTATTTAATTTTTTATCGATAAGGTTTTTATGACGAGTTTCGCTCTTGCCAAGAAAGAGGGTGCATTGGGAGCTACCCTATTGGTAACTGGCTGTTGTACAGGGGCTGGGATGATTGGACTTCCGGTTTTAAGTGCAAAAGCCGGTTTGATTCCCTCTACGCTGGCCATGATTCTTTGCTATTTTTTTACAACCGGAACAGGCCTTTTAATTCTTGAGGCGACTTTATGGTTTGAGGGAAAGGTCAATTTGCTGTCTATTTCACAAGCTATTTTAGGAAGGGCAAGCAAAATTGTAACGAGCTTTCTGTTTACATTTCTTTTCTATTGCTTGTTCGTAGCTTACTTAGATGCGGGAGGAGGGATATTGGTTAATCTTTTGTCGGCTTTGCCTCCTTTTGTCGTGCTGCCGCGCGAATGCGGAATCCTTTTATGCTTGGCTATTGTCAGCGCGATGACCTATATCGGCGCTCAATTTATCGTCTATGTCAACCGTCTGTTGATGTTTGGATTGATTGCCCTGTATGCCGCCTTGATTTCGCTTGGTTTGCCGCAAGTCCATTTAGCCCATTTAGCGCACATGGATTGGAAGGCATCGGTTGCCGCTTTGCCGGTTTTGCTCGTATGCTTCGGTTACCAAAATCTGGTCCCAAGCCTTGTCCATTACTTGAAGAGAAATGTAGAGGCAATCCGGATAGCTATTATAGTGGGAAATTTCATTCCTCTGCTCATTTATTTTGTGTGGGACTTTGTCATCCTGGGACTCTTGGGCCAAGACTATGCCGAGCTAAAAAAAGCCTTAAGCCATAATGAATTGGTCACAGGCTTATTGGAAGAAACCTCGCATTTTCAATTTGCCATTGTATTTGTAAAAGTTTTTTCCCTGCTTGCAATTTTGACGTCCTTCCTGCCTAATGCGCTTTCATTTGTGGACTTCCTCAAGGATGGCCTTAAGCTATCTTCGTCCTCGCGCTTGGCAAGCCATTTGGCTGTCATTGGATTAGTCTTTATTCCGCCGGCAGTCTGTACGCTTCTCTATCCTAACCTCTTCTTGAAGGCATTGGGATTGGCCGGGGGATTTGCCGATGTGCTGCTATTCGGTCTGCTTCCTTCTCTGATTGTTTTTGTCGGACGCTATATCAAGCGCCTGCAAGGACCTTATCAGGTTGCAGGGGGGAAGCCTTTTATATTAGCAATGATGCTGCTGTCTTTATTTTTTTTATTGCTGAGGCACCAATGAATACATATGAGGATTTAGGAAAGGAATTGCTAGGCCTGGAATCATATCTCCATCTTCTGTTTTCGAAGAAGGAGCTGACTAGGCAGCAGGCTGAAGCCGTAATGGATTTAATAGTGGAAGAAGCGAATCCTTATCAGGCTGCCGCTTTGCTAAGCATTTTGAAATACCGCGGAGAGACGGCAGATGAAGTGATCGGATTCTTATCAGCATTTGCTAAACGAGCTCTGCCTGTACACTTGCCCTACCCTGTCCTTGATATAGTCGGAACGGGGGGCGATCTGGCCAATACAGTGAACATTTCAACGGGTTCAGCAATTTTAGCTGCCGCTTGCGGCATCCCCGTTGCCAAGCATGGCAACCGGTCGCTTTCAAGCCGCAGTGGGGCGGCAGATGTTTTAGAAGCCTTAGGGGTGGAAGTGGAAATTCCTCCCGATCGAATCGGCTCCTGTTTGGTGGAAGCAAATATTTCCTTTCTTTTTGCGCCTTACTACCATCCTAGCTTGAAGAAGCTCGGACCGATTCGAAAGGGATTGAAACTGCCCACTGCCTGCAATTTGCTTGGCATTCTGCTCAATCCAGCCAAAGCGGAATACAGTTTGATCGGCGTTGCTCAAGCCTCTCTTCTTGAACTAGTGAGCGAAGTGATTTTAAAGCTTGGCAACCGCAAACGGACGCTCGTCTTTCATGGCTGTGGCTTAGATGAGCTGAGCCCTTTAGGGCCCGCCATTGCCTATGATATTAGCAATGGAAAAAAAGAACGCTTGGAAATAGACCCCCTTTCTTTAGGGTTGCCTTCCTGTTCGCTTTCTGATCTGCAAGGAGGGGATGCGCAGGCCAATGCGGCTATTTTAAAAGAGGTCTTTGCCGGTCGAAAGTGCGCTGTTGCCGATGCCCTTATTTTCAATGCTGGGGCAGCTTTATGGGTCTTCGAGCGCACGCCTTCTCTGCAAGAGGGCATTCACGTTGCGCGAAGAGCCTTAGAAACAGGTCAGGCGCTGCAGGTATTGGAAAAATGGAGGCAATTTTCAATGAAACTTAAGCAGGAGCAGTTCCATGAGCAACCATCCTTATCTTGATCAAATTCTTAATCGGAAGAGAAAAGAGGTGCAGGCTCTCATTAAAAGGGCAGATCAAGATCCGCAAAATCTTTTGCATCAAACTTTAAGCCAGGAGCGCAAAGCAAATGGACGATTTGCCTCCGCTTTAAAAGGCCCAAAGCTGGGAATTATTGCGGAAGTCAAAAGAAGGTCTCCTTCTGTTGGAAAAATAGGAGAGATCGTCGATCCGGCGAAATTGGCTTTAAATTACTGCCAAGGAGGCGCTTCAGCAATTTCTGTCCTAACGGATCTGGGAGGATTTGGAGGGACGCTGAAGGATTTGCAGCAGGTTTCGCAAGAGATTTCTTGCAGCAGAGCCGTTGTCCCTGTTTTAAGAAAGGACTTTATCATCCATCCCTTGCAGCTGGCAGAAGCTGCTTTGGCGGGAGCTTCTGCAGTGCTGTTAATTGCCGGCCTTTTAGGAAAGGAATTGAAAGTATTCCTTGAGGCGTCTGTCCGCTTGGGATTGGAGGCCCTGACAGAAGTCCATGATGTGGAAGACTTGGAGCTGACCTTAGAGGCTGGAGCGCCAATTATTGGAGTGAATAATCGCAATTTGCGGACATTTGAGGTGGATTTAAAGCGATCGGAAGAGCTTCGCCCTCGGATTCCGCCATCGGCTATTGCAGTGGCAGAGTCCGGCATCCGCACTCCCGATCAAGCTAAGCGCATGCACGAGCTGGGATACGATGCCATTTTAGTCGGCGAAGCGTTTGTCCAATCAAAAGATCCGGCTGCGCTCATTGCGTTGATGAGAGGAGAAGAACATGCAAATTAAAATCTGTGGGTTAACGGATCCGGAAGAAGCCGGTTATGCTGCCAGCTTAGGAGCTAATTATATTGGAATCCTGTTTTCCAGTTACTCCAAGCGCTGCGTTCCGCTCAATCGCGCGAAAGAGATTGCCCAGGCAGCTCATCTAAACGGCGCCTTAGCTGTAGGCGTATTCGTCGATGAAACGGCTGATCAAATCCGCTCTCTTTGCGAACAGGCGGAAATTCAAGTGATTCAGCTGCATGGAAAGCGGTCTCAACAGGATGCGGTAGGCCTTTATCGTGATTATCCCTTGATTTTTTATGCCGTGCCTGTCGGTTTCGATGGTCATTTGGACCAGCCCCACGATCTACCTGCCTGCGCTTACCCCTTATACGATCATTTAAGCGGAGGCACAGGCCAAACTTTTGAATGGAAGGCTTTTACTCCTCCAAAGAACAAGCCGTGGATGTTAGCCGGCGGACTTAATCCGCATAATGTCGGTTCTGCTATTCGCTTGCTTCAGCCATCGGGGGTAGATGTTGCAAGCGGGGTCGAATATCCTCAATCCGTCCGAAAAAACCCGCTTTTAGTAAAGGCTTTTATTGAAGCGGTTAAAGAAGCAAAGGAGAAAAAATGACACATCCTTACCCATTTGGCGGGCAGTTTATGCCGGAGATTTTAATGACACCCATTCAAGAGCTTGCCCATACCTGGGAAGCTCTGCATAAAAGGCAGTCATTTTTGAGCGAGCTTCAGGGCTTATTTAGGCATTACGCCGGCCGGCCGACTCCATTGACGGAAATCAAAGGTTTTTCACAAGCGATTGATGGTCCGCGCATTTTGTTAAAAAGGGAAGACCTTTTGCATACAGGAGCGCATAAGATTAATAATGCTTTGGGTCAGTGCTTGATTGCCAAATCCTTAAATAAAAAACGCGTCATCGCTGAAACGGGAGCGGGACAACACGGAGTTGCAACAGCGACAGCTTGCGCGCGTTTAGGATTAGATTGCATTGTCTATATGGGAGCCAAAGACATGGAACGGCAAAAGCCCAATGTCGATAAAATGCGTTTATTAGGTGCAGAAGTCATTGCAGTCCAGCAAGGCTCTGCCACTTTAAAAGACGCGATTAATGAAGCTCTGCGCGATTGGTCGGCCCATTATGAGCATTCGCACTATTGCTTGGGATCGGCCCTTGGTCCTTATCCCTATCCGCAGATCGTGCGCTTTTTCCAAGCTGTGATCAGCTTGGAAATCAAGGAGCAGCTTTTGGAGCAAGGTTATGGGTTGCCTGATATCATGATCGCTTGTGTGGGAGGCGGATCCAATGCTATCGGCTTTTTTCATCACTTTATTCCTGATGAAAAAGTGGCATTGATCGGCGTAGAGGCTGGAGGAGTGGGATTAGAACCCGGCAAGCATGCTGCCCGATTTGCCGGCGGCAGCCCAGGCGTACTGCACGGCTGCTATACTTATTTGTTACAGGACGAAGAAGGGCAAATTTTGCCGACCCATTCAGTATCGGCTGGACTGGACTATCCCGCCGTTGGCCCTGACCATGCTAGGCTATATGAATCCGGACGGGCTTCTTATGAGATTGCAACGGATGAGGAGGCTTTGCACGCTTTTTATCTGCTTTCCAAGACGGAAGGGATCATTCCCGCCTTGGAGTCGAGCCATGCTTTGGGGTACCTCGTTAAACAAGCCCCCCAATTAAAAAAAAATAGCCTAGTCATTGTCAATTTATCGGGAAGAGGGGACAAAGACTTAGGGCAGATTCTCAATCAGGCAAGACAAGAGAAAAGGGAGTCAAAAGAGAAATAAGATGGATAAGATTGCAAAAAAATTTAGAAACGGGCAGCCATTTATTGGCTATTTGACGGCTGGGGATGGCGGGCTGGACTATAGCCTGGCATGCGCACAGGCTTTGATCGAAGGCGGTGTGGACATCCTGGAGATCGGATTGCCTTTTTCCGATCCCATTGCCGACGGTCCCATCATCCAGCGTGCTCATCAAAGAGCGCTGGAAAATAGGACAGCTTCCGCTGAAGTATTGGAAATGATCAAACAATTGAAAAGGCTAAGCGATACGCCTTTAGTGTTATTTAGCTATTATAATCCCTTGCTTAGAAAACAGGACCAATTCCTCCTGAAGGCCAAAGAAGCGGGGATTGATGCCGTTTTAGTCGTTGATTTGCCGGTTTCTATCCAACCAGGCGCGCAAGATCCTTTTTTTCAAGCGCTTGAAAGAGTGGAATTGCTGCCGATTCTCTTGGCAACGCCCTCTACCGATTCGACGCGTTTGGCGCAAATAGGCAAAATGGCGCAAGGATTTGTCTATTATGTCTCGCAAAAAGGAACGACAGGGATGAGAAAAGACTTAGCTGCTGATTTTGCCGATCACTTATCCCGTCTGCGTCCGTTGATTCCGGTCCCCATTGCAGCAGGTTTTGGAATCGCTGACCAATCAGCTGCCCGCGCAGCTCTTGCGCATGCCGATGGCTTTGTCGTAGGATCGGCCTTCGTTAAATTAATGGAAGAAAAAAGATCGCCTGCTGACTTAAAAGCGTTGGCCCAAGCGATTGATCCCAGGTCAAGGAAAGAGACATGACAAATTTAACGAAATACCAAGCGAAGGCCCAGCAGCTGGATGAACAAGATCCTCTTAAGGCATTCAGGCAATATTTCTCTATTCCGGAAGGGCGTTTGGCTCCGCATAAAATTTACTTTTGCAATAATTCCTTAGGCCTTCCGCCCGTCAAAGCGCTGACACTCATGCAAGATCAAATGCAGAAATGGGCCAGCCAAGGAGTGGAGGGCTGGTTCCAGGGAACAGATAATTGGTATGCCTCATTAGCTGCTTCTTTACAGAAACCATTGGCCGGCTTGCTAGGCGCGCAGGAAGAGGAAGTTATTTTGATGAATAGCTTGACGGTCAATTTGCACTTGCTGTTGGTCTCATTCTATCGTCCCACAGCTAAACGCTGTAAAATTATGATCGATTCGCCTACGTTTCCTTCGGACTTGTATGCCATTAAAAGCCATCTGTCCTTTCATGGATTGAAACCGGAAGAGGCTTTAATTATAATGGCGCCCCGCCCGGGCGAATCTCTTCTGCGGATGGAGGATATTCAGGAAACAATCGCAAAAGAAGGAGAATCGATCGCTTTGGTCTTCTTGAATCCGGTCAATTTTCTTACCGGACAAGTGCTAGAGATGGAATCGATCGCGAAAGCTGTCCATGAGAAGGGGGGCTTGTTCGGATGCGACCTTGCCCATGCTGTGGGAAATATTCCTCTGCAGCTGCATGCATGGGAAGTCGATTTTGCCGTCGGCTGCTCTTATAAATACCTATGCGCGGGCCCGGGCGGACCGGGAATTGCCTATGTGCACGCTTCGCACCATGCAGAGCACCTGCCGCGCTTCAGCGGATGGTGGGGCAATGATCCGCAGTCTCGCTTCCGCATGCAGCTCGAGCCAGATTTTATTCCGTATGGAGGGGCTGCCAGTTGGCAGGTGAGCACGCCTTCGGTCTTGGCGCTCACGCCCCTTTTAGCTTCGCTTGAACTGTTTCAAGAAGCGGGGATTGCGCGGCTGCGCGAAAAATCGAAGCTGCAGACGGCTTTTTTATTGGAATTGCTAGAAGAGTTGCCTAAGGGCCAATTCCATCTATTGACCCCCAGGCATTCCAATGAAAGGGGATGCCAACTGACTTTACGCATGCCGGTTGTAGCTGAATTTTTTCTTGGGCAATTGGAAGAAAAGGAAATTATTTGCGATTTTAGGCAGCCCGATATGATCAGGCTGGCTCCTTCGCCGCTTTACAATACTTTTAGCGAGATTTATGCATGCGTTTCACGCCTGCTAGATCTTTTAGGAGACTTACAATGAGCTATTATAGAGGCCCTTTATTATTCTGCGGCTCTTCGCATACCGTTTTGGGAGAAGAAATAAGCCGTTGCTTAGCCATCCCATTGGGACGCCTATCCCTCGATCAGTTTCCCGATGGAGAAACCAAAGTGGAAATTTTAGAAGAGGTAAGAGGGCGCGACGTATTCGTTTTGCAATCGACGGCCTTGAATCCCAATTTCTATTTAATGGAGCTGCTCATCCTCATCGATGCGCTCAAGCGGGCATCCGCTAAAAACATTGTGGCGATCATTCCTTATTTTGGCTATTGCCGGCAAGACCGCAAGGACAAGCCCGGCGTTCCCATTACCGCTAAGCTCGTGGCTAACATGCTAGCAGTCGCCGGCATGTCACGCCTGATCACTTTGGACTTGCATGCCGGCCAGCTTGAGGGATTTTTTGAAGTGCCTGTCGATCATCTGTCTTGCCAGTCCTTGCTGGCTGCCCAAGCCAGGCAAATGCTTGGGAAGGATGGCATTGTGGTCGCTCCAGACATCGGAAGCGTAAAGGTTGCTAAAAAAATGGCTAAGCTGTTGGGGATAGAGATGGCGATTATCGAAAAACAGCGCACAACGGCATTCGACGTACAAATGACATTGATTGGCAATGTAGCGGGCAAGCATGTCCTGCTGGCCGATGACATGTGTTCAACAGGCGGAACGCTTGTCGCTGCAGCGCAATTATGCCGGCAGCAAGGAGCAAAAAACGTGATTGCTGCTGTGACGCATGGCATTTGCGCAGGTGATGCCATCAAGGACATAGAAGACAGCATTTTAACGTCTTTGATTATGACCAATACCGTTCCTATGCTTAATCGCTTCTCTCATTCTAAAAAGGTGGCGGTCCTTTCGATCGCTTCCTTGATCGCAGAGGCAATCAAAGGATTGCTGGATGATTATATCAGGCCAGGTTATGCGATGAGTTTAATTTAAAATAGATGGATTTTAATAAATCTATGATTTAAAATGTTTACTTTATTTTTTTGTTGTTAATCTATTAATAAAGTTTATTATGGTATCTTCTGTCAGCTTTTTATCTACATTGAATCAAACTTTTCAGGACGCTCCTGTTATTTCTCAGTCTATGTATGCGAGCGGCCATCAATTTGCAGTTTGCTCGGCGAATTCTATTCCTGCCAATTGCTCGAGGATGCCTAGCGGGCAGATAGCAAAATATGCCCAGCAGTATTTGAATGCCTATTCCCGAGAAGAAAAAGTCCAGCTTAAATCTTCCCTTTTGCAGCTGAAAGCCAGAGTAGAGCAGAAACGCTCTTGTTTTCTATTGAAAAGGATTTTTATAACTTTCCTATCTGCCATTCGCAACTATTTCCAAGGGCTAGGGTTTGTTGATTCAAGGGTCTTAGTCAACCGTGCTTTGGATTGCATCAGGCAAGATTTAAATCAACTGACGTTAGCTTTTAGAGGTGACATATCTTTCGGCCCTGACGAGCAAGAGCTGCTGTTAAAAAGTTTTTCAGAAGAAAATAGGCAAGCTTTACGGCAAAGGAAGCCTGCTATCCGCATAGATGGAGAGGAGATTGCTGTTAAGTACTATGGACTGAATATTCCGGTTTTTGAACTGGATCCCTTTCCGGGAGTCATTTTTAAGCTTAGCTATACGAGCGATAAAATGCGGGATAGGTATCAAGCTATGGTTAAAGCAAAAGAGGTCTGCCGAGAAAACAATCTTCAGCGTTTGATTGTGCCCGATTGCTCGTTGCTCGAGATATCTGCAGGAGAGGAGACAATTAATATAGTAGCCGAAAGGAAATATGACATTAAGCATGGCAAACATGCGCAGCAAATAGCATTCACTAATCATGAAAGCGAATTGGAAGACATTGTCAGGCAGCTTGCCATCTTGATCTGTAAGACAGGCTTTGCCGACGTCAAATGGGATAACATACCCTTAATCCATATGGGCGAAGTATGGCGCGTTCTCTTGATTGATTTGGAGCCTCACGATCAGTTTGGCAGTAAGGGCGGATTGATTGGCTGGGGTGAAGGCAATGGGTGGGGGAGTCCTACGCCTGGTTTAATGGGATGTTGTCCGCGTTATGCCGAGTTGATTTATTCAATAGCAAAAGAACATCTCTCTTCTGAGGACTTTGAGGCGATGCGTCCGGCTTTAGAAGAGGCCAGGGCTAAAGCTCAGGAGATCAATCGGCGCAATGAAAGCATAGAAGCCTTTCATCGAGCAAGAGGCGTGACGGCTGAAACGCCTGCCGTTGATCTCATGCAAGTGGATTTACTAGACATAGAAGAGGAGAAAAGAGAACTTTATCGGGCTATCTTATCCGACATTAATGAAGTATTGATGAAGCAGGGAGAAATGCGGACCGACTTGAAGCAAGCGAGGGAATGGAGATTGACGATGGATTATCATACAGTAGATAGCAATTATAAAAAAACAATTGGTCAGCATTTCTTTGAAATTGCAGATCACTTGCTCCCTTGGCTGCAGCAAAAAGGACTCATACATTCAGTTTTAAATGCAGATGAGGCGACCAATTTGAATATTGATCTTAGAAAGCCGTTTGGCAAATACGATAAGATCGTTCAATTTTAGCGAGATAGCCTTTTCTCCATGGAACTTGGCATGCCTTGATCTGGCATAGGTAATCAATAAGGCTAAGCTGCCCGGTTATGCTTTTATCGGGAGAAAATTAAAAATTTAAAATAATTTATTGACAATTGTTGATTAAATTGCTTCAATTCAGCTCACTCCCAAATGAGCCTAATTAGTCCTTATCATTGCATATTGCTTTGCTTTTCCTTTATTGGCCTTTAACAAGGGAAAAGTACAATAGGTTCGCCTCTGATGTATTTAGTTTCTACCTAGATTAAAATTACTTTCTCAGCAGCACTAACTGTGCAGAGTAGTAGTCGTAAGGGGAGCAATTGCCTTCCTTTACGGCTACTATTTATGCATGGTTAATTCGGTTGCGCAAGAGCAGCTTGATAGATCTATAGCCTGGTTTATTTTTTTAATATGAGGTTTTAAGAACCTATTCCACGATCTTTTAAAGGGGCGTATTAAAACTCATAATGGTTGATATTTGAGTATTTTCTCTTAAGTGAAAAGAACTCAAATCTCGATCATTAGCAGTTTTAATCCTCTAACCCTTATCTAAGGAGCATTGATATATGAAAAGAGGCTTGTCTTTAATCTTTTCCTTTTTGCTATTGCTTGTAGCAAGGGCGTATGCCGATACAGCTTTTCCATTGCAGGCGTCTTATGTGATCGATACTGCTTGGCCATCCGGATACCAAGCGACAGTCACTTTGACCAATCCGTCTTCAACAGCGACTTCTTCTTGGACAGCCGCTTTCAGCCTGCCTGATGGGCAATCTATTAGCAGTCTTTGGAATGGTGCGTATACAGCTAGCGGCCAGAATATAACGGTTAAAAACCCGACTTGGATTGGGGGAGGAACTATACCGGGGGAGGGATCAACGACTTTTGGCATGATTGTGCAAAACCCGGATTCCGGCACTCCTGCCCTTAATGGGCTATTGGCTATGGCAAATGGCGTGCCGACTCCTCCACCTGTCCCCAAGGCGCCTGTCTTAAATCCGGTTGTCATTAGTTCTTCTTCTCCAACAAGCTATTTGGTTTCTTGGAACAGCGTCGCTAATGCGGCCACTTATCAGCTTCAACAAGATATCACCAGTGCTTTTTCCAATCCGCAGGTGGTTGCCCAAGGAACAGCGCTCTCTTATTCAGCGGCCAATCAGCCTAATGGGACGTATTTTTACCGAGTGGCTGCGATCAACTCTTCCGGCATAAGTCCTTATAGCAATGTACAAAGCGTGACCGTTCAAGTTGATCTGGCAGCTCCAATCCTACAGCCCATTAGCAATCCTACGGGCAACAGCCAATATCTCGTCAGCTGGAGTGCTGTGGCGGGGGCTCAAGGCTATACGTTAGAAGAGTCTTTAACTAGCGATTTCTCCGATCCCCAAATTGCCTATCATGGAGCGAATACCTCTTACCAAGCAAGCGGGAAACAGCCTGGCCAGTATTACTATCGCGCAACAGCTTACTCAGGAGTCTTAACCGGCCCTCAAAGCAATATTGAAGAAGCCATCGTGACTCAGCAGGCGCCACAGACTAACGCCATTGTGGAAGGCTATTGGGAGTCTTGGAATTCGGTTGATTCCATCAACACTATTGTCAATATGCATGCCGATGTCATCGATATTGCGTTTGCCAATTTTAATTCAACAGGCACGCATACATTCGCCATTGCAGGCCTAGACTGCGATCAAGCGACTTTGACGCAATTCATTGCAGCCGTCCACAATGCAGGCAAAAAGGTTAAATTATCTATTGGAGGAGCGACTTATGGCTTATCAGGGCAGCTTTTGACAGCTCAAGATGCAGTTGGAATGGCTCAAGCAATAGCCTCCTTTGTTCAAGGGAATAATCTGGACGGTGTAGACTTTGATATCGAAGATTATCCCGCCCCCGATTTGCAAATCGCTTTGCTGCAAAACACACGGCAGCTATTGGGAAGCCAAGCGCTTATCAGCTATACGCCAAAAACGCCGGCTTCGACCACTTATCCCTATGATCAAGTGATTCAAGGGGCGCATCCTTATGTCAATTCGATTAGCATCATGGCCTATGACTATGGCCCGGGCTATTCTTACCAACAGGATATTCAAGCCCTGCAAAATATGGGCGTACCTGCCTCTAAGATTATTATTGGATTGATGCCGGGATATGATGATCTGCACGTGATGACCTCTTTGAGCGATATTCAAAATGCGGCCGAATATGTGATTGCCAATGGACTTGGTGGAATCATGTTTTGGGATTTGAACCGCGATCACGAAAACCTAACTGGACTTGGAAGCGATGGGGCGACCAATACAGCTTGGAATATTTTGCATTAATTTTGAATCAAGAGGCCCTTTTAGGGCCTCTTGGCATTTATTTAACTTACTATTCATGCTCATCTTCTTTTCTCAGCTTCTGAACGAATTGCGATAGATGGCTATCCATGTCATGGGGATAGGCAAATCCCATCTGTTTGGAGAGTGGAATAGCCAGCTGACGGAAAAGGTCGATCGTCTTTTCCAATGCCTGCCAGCTCTCTTGCCTGTCAAGGCGGGCGAAGATTTCATTTAGCGCCTTCCAAGACTGATCGTCTAGCCATGTATGCATGCCTTTGCCATTTGGAGGGAGGGCTAGCCTCCACCCATGCGAGGCTTGCGCATGCCATTCGAGCATTTTTAATAGAAAATGATCATTAATCAAGGCCGCTCTGAACTTTGCCGACCATAAATCATGCCGTTTTAAATACTTGGCGACATGATAGGCTTCAAACCAAAATTCCTCGACAATTGTTGAAAAGGCGTGCTCTGATGGCTGCTTGTCTTCCGGCTTTTGTAAAGAGGGAGTGGGTATTAAGGCTGGAAGGTGATCTTTATCCACAAGTATGCGGTAGCCGGATTGATAGTCTGCGGGCAACGAAGAGGAAGAAATAAAGCCTTGCAGGACATTTAAAGGGAAAAATGAAAAATCGACTTTAATACCCCCTTCAAAAATAACCAAGCGCGAGGGAAAAGCATTTTGCTTCAAATAGATTTTCTCATGTACGCAAATCCATGGTCGTCCAATAGCAAAAAGCCAGTCATCTTGATGAATGAAAGGCTCTAAGCTTTGGCAAAAAAGAGAGAGGTCATAATCGGATAATTCGTCAAAATGCTGTCCAGCCCGCGATCCAATCAAAAAAGCTGCTCGGATGGAATGTTCATGCTCCACCCATTGGATAAGTTGTTCCATCATCTTGTTTAATCCATCGCTTATTCGATTAATGCGGAATTCTCTATGGCAAGAGCTAAAAGTAAAGCAATATTTGCTGGGTCTGATTGGGAAACCTTTTAGAATAGCTCTCAAGCAGGCAGCTTATTCAATAAGCCGCCCTACTAGCAAGACAATCAAATGCTTATTTTGGAAGCAGCTGAATAGAAGAGCAAGATAAATGATAAGAAGAGTCGTTTGGATTTAAAGAGGGTAATAGATCTGCTATATTAGAAACCAATTGTTCTTGAGGCTCAGCCTTATCTCCTTCCTCGCATTCTTCGCTCTCTTCACCTTCTGGAATAGCAGGAAGTGGAGTCGTCGCTACGGAAGAGAAGCTTGGGCCTGTGTAAGGATGAGTGTTAAAATTTGGGTCTGCTAAAGGGACTCTTGTTAGATAAAATAGCGGAGCAGACGCTTGCATCCACTGAGCAATCGTCGCAGCATTCTGAAGCTGGGCCGAGTTAATTAGAGCTTGATTAGACTGAGCTTGCCCCGTTGTCTGTGTCGTCGGTTGAGAAGGATAAGCAGGATTCGTTCCTATAAGAAAATCAAAAGTTGTATGCATGCAAGTACCTATTTGTTTTAAAAAACGATTTATTTTAATTATTTTTAAATAAAATAGAAGTAAATAATAATATTAATTATATTTTTAATTATATAGGATGGGTTAATCTGGCTATTTTATATAAGGAAAAGGGAGGCTGTCACGCCATTCTATCCTTTGATCTTTTTGATTTCTTTTTCAGTCATCTTAATTTAAGATTGTCCTCAAAAATTACCTAAAAATCTCAATGAATAGAATAGTGGGATAGGTTCATCATATCTTTATTTTGGGGTGAGAAAATGAAGTACCAGAAAGTCAAAGTTCCGGCTAAGCACATGATTGGCATTGAATGTCGGGCATCCAATGCCAATCCGCTTGTCATTGCGCAGCACTGGGAGCGTTTCTATAAAGAGGGCGTATTAAGCCGCATTCCTGATCGATTATCAGAAGACGTCATGGCGCTTTATTGCGATTATGAAAGCGATCATACGAAGCCTTATTCGTTAGTTATTGGTTGCGAAGTCAGTTCTTTAGAGAAAATTCCGCAAGGAATGGTCGGTAAAACGGTCCCTGCTTCGACTTATGCGGTTTTCACTGCCAAAGGAGCCTTTCCTAAAGCGATCATAGAAACATGGAAAACTATTTGGCAAACGGCATTAAAGCGCACATATACAGGCGATTTTGAAATTTATGGCAGCAAGTATAATAGCATGGTTGATCCTGAAATGAACATTTCGATTGCTATAAGGGATTAGCAAAAAGGAGGGCGGCTGATGAGTCTATTAAAAATTAAAAAAAGCTTAGACATTCAAAAAATTCGCTTGTCTGCCTGTGGAGAGTTGACAGGACTTGTCATTGTCATCGATGTTGTACGGGCTTTTACAACAGCTGCTTATGCCTTTGCTGCGGGAGCGGAAAAGATGGTTTTAGTTGGCGAGGTAGAGGAGGCCTTCCGCCTTCAGAGGCAATTTCCGGACGCCTTATTGGCTGGAGAGCAGCAGGGAATTCCCATCGACGGTTTCCATTTTGGAAATTCGCCGATCGAAATGGCAAATGCTTCTTTGCATGGGAAGACGCTGATTTTTAGAACATCTTCGGGGACTCAAGGCGTTGTGAAGTCGCATCGGGCGTCTAAAATATTAGTTTCCAGCTTTGTGGTGGCAAAAGCGACTTTAGAGCGCATCCGTTTTTTAGAATCGCATTCGGTCAGCTTTGTGATTACCGGAACAACAAGAGGTGGTTTTGAGGATCTGGCTTTGGCTGATTATTTGGAGGCCAAGCTTTTAGAGGAAGGAGAGGAGAGCGTTGAACCCTATTTGGAGCGGGTCAGGCTTTCTCCGATAGGAGCGGCGTTTTCTAGTGGTTTTTATCCCCATTTTCCTGTCCATGATTTAGAAGCAGCTTGCCAAGCCGATCAATTTCCCTTTGCCATGGAAGTGTCTGTGGAAAACGGCTTGTTTGTTCTGCGTCCGGTTACTAGAGAAGGCTTGGCTTGGCCATTTAATCTGCAAGGAATGAAGTAAAGAATAAAATGGTTAACAAAGTGACGCGGATAGGCGTTTATGGTGTGCTGATTGACAAGCAATCTATCCTCTTAACTCCTAAGCGATCCGGTCCTTATCAAGGTAAGTTGGATTTACCTGGAGGGAAAATTGAGTTTGGAGAGACCATCGAAGAGGCTTTAAGAAGAGAGATGCGAGAAGAAGTTGCCATGGGCTTTGTCTCTATGCAACTTTTGCAAAATGTCTCTTATTTTATCCGCGCTGAACAATTCGATTTTCACCATTTAGGCCTTCTTTATATCGTCAAAGAGTGGTATTCGCTTCTTGATGCCAAGCCAGAAGATAGTTTTGATTGGTATCCGCTTTCTACGCTTAATCCGCAAGGGCTGACTCCTTTTGCCCAATCTGCCTTAAAATAAATTCAAAAAATCATTTATTTTTTGGCTTGATAAAGCTGGGCTTGTGGACTGTGGCTAAAAGACACTTCGCTAAGCTTAATAGAGGAAAAGCCTGCTTTTTCCAAAAGCAATTCCATTTCATAGCGATAATACCAGCGAATAAATAATTCCTCTTCTTCGGTGGCCAGCAATTGGTCTCCTTTCCATTTTTCATAGCGATTAAAATAGACTTCTAGCTGTTCTTTAGGATAAATAGTGAGATGTGAATGCAAATGATAGAGGTGCCCTTCCGCGTCATTGATCCGACGCTCAAGCACCACTGGTTTGGGCGAATCGACTAGCTGATCTCCTTCAATGCAGGCGTGCAAAGAGTCCCAAGGAACGGAGATATCTAAAATCAATAGACCGCCAGGAATAAGATGACGGTAAAGGATTTGCAAGATATGCAAAGCTTCTAAGCGATCGGGGAACAGTTGAAAAGAGCCGACGGGAATATAAATCAAGGCATAGGGATGGGGAAGAGAAAGCGATTGCATGGATTGATGATAGAGCTGGACGGGAAGATGTGCCTGCCGACAGCGCTTGGCGCATTGCTGAAGCATGGAGGAGGAAAGGTCGACGCCTTCAATCTGATAGCCTTTTTCGAGAAGGGGAATGAGCAGTCGCCCGGATCCGCACATGGCTTCTAAGATAGGGCCATCTGCATTGTCTATCAAATTGGCATAAAAATTGACCTCGCCCTCACACGCCCGTGGTTTGGTCAAATCATAAAATTCCGTGCAAAGCTGCTGATAACTTTTGAGCATAAAGTTACCTAAAATTAATTGTTTGAGAAAAATAACCTTACAATTTTGATTATAATCAATAAAAGACTATTTCATGCTAGTCGAAATTTCAATTTTTGAACTCATTTCGGTATAAAAGATAGGCATTTCCCTCTTCTTCATTAGGTTTATCTTTACCGACGGATTTAGTGATCATATTAAAAGGTTAGTTATCAATAAGATGAGGTTAGTTTATACTTTTCTATTTTGGCTAATGGACCGGCAGATGGGAGATTTCTGCCGATCCCTACAGTCGGGAAAAGACTAAAAATAACCCTTATTCATGCGCATAGTAGGCATAAATATCTTGATTGAGCTGAGGCAAATAATTCACTTCTTCATGTGCCTGTTCCATCAAATGATTGTCTTCTAATATTTGATGCAAATTTCCAATCAATTCTTTTAATGCCAAAGCAAAAGGTGCGAATTCTTTTACCTCTTTAAGCGCATTTAAGCCTAGCTGCAGTTTTTGATGAATTTGATTTAGATGGGCATAAGCCATCATTTCCGAGAAATCTAGCCCTGAGGGGGTTATTTCGGAGGATTTTACCTCTGAAGGGCTTGGCTTGCCTTTCTTTTCCATGTTCACCAAAATTTCGAAGCCCAATTTGGCAATTAAGCTCTCTTGCCAATTCCATTCTTGTGCAGATTTATTCAAAAGAGGGTGGAGGAAAGAATGCGTATGAGGAAGCACGCTTATTTTATTTATGTTTTGTTCAAGGTTCAGTTTCAATTCATCTTTATCCTTGGCTTGCATTCCTCTTAAAGTAGGTTCTTGATAGCTATTTAAATGGTAAGACAGGCGTAAAAGTTGACCGGTTAATTCCGTTTCATTAGACCATAATAAATTTTTTGCGGGAAAAGACCCTTGTTTTTTGCCGAATAATTGTTTTAACAATGTTTGAGTCAAAAAGGGCAGATCATCTGCCGAGCGAACAGAAGACAGATTCAAAAGAGCAAGCAATTTTTCTGAAGTTAAATGGGGAATGAGGCTTTCTTTTTGTTCCGCGTTTAAAAACTCATAAAGGGCTAGAAGCTGGGCTGTGCTTAAATTTATCAAAACTGGTTTCCAGGCATCCTTTTCTTTAGATAAGCAGAAAGCCACGCATATGCCTGCAGGAGTGATTTTGTCTTTATTACTTTTAATTGACTCTAAGCTAAGATCCTGTATTCCAAAGAGGCTTTGTCTTTGTTCTGTTGTTAAAGACTCTGCAAAAGCGGGATAATCAACAGGCTCTATTTGAGCGAGGAGCAATCTCTCTACCGGAAATTGATGGCAGAGCGCCAGAGTCTCTTCTCTATGTATTTCACTGGCATAGGCTTTTAAATGCTTATCCATAAAGTGCCAAGCAACCACTAATTGATAGGGAGAAAAAGACGCAATCGCCCATTTAGCTTGCTCTACAGGCCCTTGTTTTATGGAAGCGACCAAAGATTCAATATGTGCAAAGTTTACAACAGGATGGCCTGAGAAACGGTCTAATTGATCAAGCTTTCGAATGATATTAGCCGGATCTTCCTTCAAAGGAGAGGACGGAAGGCTTAAATCTGCATCTAAGATGGCTTTTGGAGATCCATTGGCACAGGCTAAAGGTGAAGGCAATTCCTTAAGGGCTTTTTTAAAATTATCTTTTAATAGACGCAGCTGAAAAAAATCGCTGAAATAAAGGATAGGGATCAGGCGTTGAATATCAGAACTATTATCTGTTTGATCCAAGAAAACTTTTAGAAGAGGGGCTTCTGCACCCTTATAAAGGGAAACAATTTGGCCAAGGAAATCCATATTGCAATTTCCTAGGATGGTCATATGCTTAAATAATAATCCTTGCAAATCTGGCCTTAAATGAGAGAATAATTTGATCACTTGAGAAGACGGCCAAAAGCGTATCGCCCGGCTTTGGTTTTGCATAGCAGAGAAAGGCATGCAACATAGAAAATGAGCCATCTGATTCGCTGGAAGGCTTTCTAGAATTCTTGATAAGCAATCTGAATGATAACGCTCAGTTAGCGTTTGCAATAAAAGATGCAAATTGGCTGCTTCAAAAGGCGAAAAGGCAATGTCTAATTTCTTATCATCAAAGTAAGAAACGATTTGCCTAAAGACAACTTTTAAAAGGGGATGGCTTTTTGAATCAATGTTCATTGTGCCCAAGGCTTCAATGAAAATATAGGGATTTGCATGCGCCTGTCTCGTAAGTAATCCAGTTTTTACCGCTAGGCTGAATTCACTTTCTGCTAAACAAGAAGAGGCAGCCTTTTTTAAACAGCGCTCTAAATGTTCTTGCAATCTAGCCCTTGTTTGCCAATTGGTAGTAAAAATCAATTTGCAAGCAAGCTTTGGATGATTTTGGCAGGATTCTAATAATTCTTCGGTTTCATTCTCTTGCAGTAAGGATATTTTCTCCAAAGAAGAGGCCTGTAGATCGGTTACGTATTTGAAAAGGTTTTTTACAAATGCTTGGGCCTCTTGAGAATGATTTTCATAAGCACTTTCAATTAAAGGAGGAAGATAAAAAAGCTCCGCTATTCGAGGATAAAATTGTTGCTTCACTTCTTCAAATTGAGATTCGCAAAAGCAAACAATCTCTAACAAGATCACTTGATTTTCAGGGTAGTGCCTAAGAATTGCATCTATACCGGTTGAAAACTCCTCTGCATCTTTATTCAGCCAGTAAGACAACGTGAGCATCCTCTGTCTAGGCGTAAGCAGGGGATACCAACGAGATTGGAATCTGAATGCGTCGGAAAAGTAAGAATGGATTTGCTGAATGGCTTGGTCCGAGGCGTTTTCTAAAAAAAGCCTTAAGCCTTCTCGGACCTGCGGCAATTCCACATTTTCCAGAGATGTGCATTGTCTCCAAATCAAGGCAGGAATGGCAAAACGGGCATGTTTAGGCATGATATCCAGTAGGAGAGCCAATTCTTGCGTTTCTAAGCTTTTTATTAAGTCATCCCAATTTTTATCCCTTAAATGGCTTTCTATCCAATTGTAGAGCATTGGTTTTAAAGTTGATAAATCTTCATTAGGCAAGTTTTTCTGCCCGGCGGCCAAAGCTAAATAATCTTTCATGGACAAAGAAGTCTTTTCCAAGCCCATTTGAAGGCTGGTAGGGAGCGTTTGATTCCGATTAAAATACATGGATTTTAGAAGAAGCAATTGTAGGGGATTTAAATGCGGGATCAATTGATCGATAACAGGTGCATCGATAACAGGGTCTTTGAGTGAGCGCAAGTGCATCTCTTCAAAAAAAGCCATGAAACCATGCACCTGGCACAGAGGGCTTTGTAAATAAATTAGACAAGCCGATTCTCTAATAACAGGAGAGGGGTGGGATAAGATTATTCTAAGAATGCCAAAGCAAAACCATTTATCGGCAAGCGCTTCAGGGATCAGTATAAGCGAAAGGGCGGATGGCTCTTGGACAAGGCTCAATACTTTTTCTAGAAATGAAAAAGAGGGTTGGAAAGACTGGCAAAGATTGATTAACCTGCTCCAGCTTTGTGCATTTAATAGGGGAAAAAGGAAATGGGCGATCACCGCTCTTTGCTCTACAGATAAGTCCTGTACTAACTGTCCAAAGGTATTTTCTGCTGAAGGGAAAAGCGCCGCTTTTAGCAAGAAAAGGTGTAAAACCTTCGCTGCTTCCTGCGGATATTTTTCATGAATGGCTTCTATAAAGTAGGCAGCAGCATCAGGCTCTTGAACAAGCTGCTCATAAAAGAGTTGGCGGGACTCTTCTGATAAAAAGGAAGGGATGACAGTGAGTAAAGATGGTTTAAAACGCCAGTTCCTATGGCTTGCCAATTGAGTGGTAAAGTCCAGCAGGTCGCTTGCTGACATTAATTGAAATAAATGTTGAAGATGAGGGATTAAGTTCGCATGCGAATCATGGAAGGATAAGAAAATGAGATTGGCAATACTGAGATAAAATTCTTTGCGCGCCAGACAGAGATGATAAAAAGCCGGCAGCTTATCTGCAGGCATGAGGTGTAATAAAGCGCCTAAAGCGGTTAACGGCCTATTAAACTGCCACTGATCGACTTGAAGATAAAAACAGTTTGGATCCTTTTCAAAGGCAGCCTTTAATTCTTCCGTCGACATGCTTTTCAACATGTCTCTCATGGCAGAGAGCTGGCCCTCAGATAAGCAGGCGGGATCTTCTAAAGGCTTAAAAACTTCCCGAAAAGCATGCAGTCGCTGCTCGCATAATTGCTCTTGATGAGAAAATCCAGACGGGGATGAATCGTTAACTGTTGACAAATCATCCAGCTCCTTCTCTGGCAAAGAAGGGCACAGCACCTCTTGCCTCTCTAAAGAGGAAGGAGAGGGTAAAGCAGAAGGAAGGATAGGCCGATCTAGCCCTTGTGCTTGGCCTTGCAAGTCTGCCTGCTTCCTGTGGGCAAGAGCTAGAAGATCGCGCACGTCTTTAGGAGCTTGGGCACGATAGCCAAAAAAATGTAAAAGAGGATACCACCAACGATTTTCAATAGAGCTTTGTATGCGCTGAGAAAATGCATGCAATGCTCCTTCGAGTTGGGTCAAAAGAGTAATTCGGCTTCCTAGGGGCTGAGGACTATGATTTGAAAAATAATCAATACATTCTCTGCATATCGCTGTAATTTGCTTAGTTTTAAAATTAGAGAATTTTGTGTGACTCTCTAAATAGGCTGAGGTATCGGAGCGGATGTATGTTCTGTTCCGCATTGCATTTGTAAACACATTTGTAAATTGCTGGTATTGAGAAATAAGAATGTTCATTTTTTATTTTCCATTAAAGTAAATGGATAAGCCTTAAAAGAGTAATGATGCAAGAATGATTTAATAAGCAATCGAATATGTTAAATGTTGAAATTAGCTGCGGATGCAAGGATATTAATCTACTTTTAATTAAAATGAAATTATTTTAATAATTGAATATTTAATTTAAAAATGAGGTTAACACTTTTATGTCTGCGCCCTTTCTTCGGATTTTAGAATGAAGACCGCTAACGATCTAGATGTGAATTCTTCCGCTCTCCAAGCTAGAAAATCTTGAGGGAAAAGTCTTCGCCGCCTCCACCTTTCTCGAAGTAAGGATTTTAACAATTTTCCTCTCTTTATAAGTATTCTCTTGCTTAAAAGAGATCCTATAAGCTGCCATTTGATCATCAAACCATCAGACTATCTTTTTTCGTCTTACGCTTTTTCCTTATTAAATTTTAAGTCTATAAAACTCATGTTAATAGCCTAAGCTCACCGTTCTTTTCGCTTAGAGAGAAAATACTCTCAAATATAGTTAAGAAATCTTCTAAATACCTTCTTCTGAATTTATTTCAATTTATTATCGAACAATAAATGAAAAATTATCTAATTGCATATATTTATGTTATTTTTAAACAATATTATTAATTAAACGCGTTAAGTGTTATAATTATAAACGTAGGGTTTTTATTTTATTGTTTGTGGTTGTATGTTTAATGTTATAGATGTTTGTTGGTAATTTGTTTATTTTTAGTTTTTAATAAATATGAAAACAAAACAATCCGGTGAGTTTAGTTTTAATTCGGATAGTTTATACTATCAATCTGTTAACAGTCCCCAAAATATAATATTAAAAAGTGTAGATGGGACGATTCAAAAAATTCAATCTTTACAAATTGATCCTCAACAAACGTTATATAGCAAAACATTGGGTTTATTATCGCTTAGCTGCTTTATTCCTGAAAGAACCCATGTTATGGTTCGGATAAAGGCAAGTGATCATCCTTTATATATTAAAATCTCGGATTTAAGTCAGGCGATAGGAATTAGCGAAAAGGCTATCAGGCAGGCTAGCGAACAGGCCAGAGGAGATGTGTCTGATCTTGTTCAAGCAGAGCAAGAGCTGGCTGAAACAATGAATTTAGAGACACTCAATAGAGTGAAGGGATTCGTTAATCAAATTGGTAACTTTAATTACCTCAAGCCTTTAGCAAAGGTCTTATCGGAGACCCAAGATTTTGACTATACCCAATCTTTGGCAACCGTGATATCGAGGCTAAAATTAAAAAATTTAAAGGTACTTGTTAAGCAAGTAAAAGATAAGCAGATTTCTGGAAACGAAAAAATGCAAGAGACAATAAAAGCAATCGGTAAGCAATTGGCACAGCAACAGGATTTAAGCAATTCTCAAGCCTTTCGCTTTGAATCGGCTAATGATCAACATTATCCTTTTACGCTATATGATGGAGGGATCTATATTTCGAGAGAACCCCTTGCCAAGGGGGGAAATAAGGACATTAACGAAGCTATTCAATTGAATAATTTAGAAGAATATGTAGAGGCCCGATCGAAGCCGTCCTCTATCGCATCGGCTGGGGCAAATGTCCGAAATTTACGAAAATTACATAGTCTTGGAATTCCTCATATTGTCCCAAATTATAAATTTAGTCACATTAGCGAAGACTCATACGAACCAAGTCATTATGCTGTGCAACAAAGAATGGATGGAGATGGAGAGAAATTAAAGAAAGTTGCCACACCTAAGCAGTATTGCCAAGTCATGAGAGACGTGGCGATTGGATTAAAAGAAATTCATAAACAGCACTTTATACATGGTGATATTAAACCTGCCAATATTTTATTTAAGCAGCAAACAGATGGGCAAATGAAAGGGTATATCCATGACTTTGATACCTTGTTTAATACTTTGATAGATGACAAAAAAGAATTTATTGGAGGAACCCTTACCTTTTTGCCTCCAGAACATTTAGATGAGAATGGAGATCTAAAAATTAACGAGCAAATGATCAATGATAAATTTGATAGTTTCTCTTTAGGGATAACAATTTTAGCGTTTGTAGATCCGAAATTCAATGCCCCTGTCAATAACTTTGCTTCTAAAAAGCTTAAACAAGATCAAATGGACGGCTATCTTGATAGCGTGTCTAGCAAAATTTCGAAGAGCTCCCTTTCAGAAGATGAAAAGACATTAACGCTTGGAATGTTAGAAATAACGAAAGGCCTTTTGAAAATTGATCCAGATAATAGGCTTTCTTGTGCAGACGCAGCAGTAGGCTTAGACAAGTTAATAACCTGAGTTTGCAGTTTTTTTGCTCTTTCGACTGCGTCAAAGCCTTGCCATTTTTCATCTGCAAGAGCTTTCACGTTAGTCCAAAGGGCAAAAACTCCAAACTTAGGTTAATACCATCTTAAATTGCTGCAAGATTGGGCAGCCTAGATTTGTCTGCATGTAGGATGATGTGAAAAGAAAAGATGAGCCGCCTTGGGAGGCGGCTTTCTTGCCTATATTGTTGAGTAAATGCCTACGGTTCGATTGGCTAGTCAATTTGATCGGGATAAGCGAGGGATAAGCGGGCTCACCACTCCTCTTGCATTCCTCCACATAAAGCCCTAATTCAAGAGAAAAATTGAAAGAGTTAAGATACTTTCATTCTCGTGCGTTGTGGATTGTTTTATCAACATTAGCATTCATTCCTTCCATTCCCAGTATGTTTTGCCGATCCGTTGGGCAAACTGGCGATCGTGCGTTGCAGCAATAATCGTTCCTGGAAAGTTAAGTAAAGCGGTTTCCAATTCATCGAGTATGCGCGGAGCAAGGTGATTGGTCGGCTCATCTAAGATAAGAACGTTTGCCCCGCTTAGCATCAACTCCAGCAATTGAAGCCGTCGCTTTTGGCCTAGGCTTAGATGTTCAATCTTTTGCTTAATGAGGCGGTCTTCGATCAAAGCCAAACGATGCAAATAACTTCTCAATTCATGTTCAGGCAAGGAAAAGCGTTGTTGCAAATAGTCCTGCAAAGTAAGCGATTGGTTCTCTATTGAAACCTCTTGATCCAACCATCCCATGATGGCTGAGGGGGCATATTGGATCTGTCCGCTTTCTGGCTGTTGGCGATTAGCTAGTAGGTGCAGTAGCGAACTTTTTCCGCTGCCGTTCGGCGTAGCCAAAATAATGCGGTCGCCAAGAAGGGCAGTCGCAGAAAATTGGCTGATCAAGCGCTTGTCTCCTCTGGATAGTTGGATGTCTTCCAATCGAAGGACGACCGGGCTTTCGAGCGGCTTGGGATGGAACTTAATACCGACATAGTGTTTAGGGAGCGGATGCTCAAGTTTTTCCTCTTCTATCTTTTCGAGAAGGGCCTTTGCTTGGCTAATTGCCTTGCGCTTGCTGTTGATGTGCTTTTCTCCGCGATGATCATAGCACATTTTGTTGCCGTCCTTTGAAGGTGTAGCTTTTTTGGAAGAGAATGTTTGCTCTTTTAAAAAACGGATAAGGGTTTGCCTGTCTTCTTGCTGTTGCTGGTAAGCCTCCAAACGCTTGGCCAGTTCCCGTTGTTTGGCAACCGTATAATCATGATAATTTCCTGAATAATAGTTCAAATGAGGAGGAATGGGTGAAAGCTCGAGGATGCCGTTGGCCACTTGGTTCAAAAAATAGCGGTCATGGCTGATGAGGAGAACAGCGCCTTTAAAAGATTGTAAAAAAACCTCAAGCCAATTTAATGCTTGCTTATCAAGATGGTTAGTCGGCTCGTCCAAAATTAAAAGCGAAGGCGATTCTAGAAGGAGGGTGGCTAACAGGACACGCCGTTTTTCGCCCCCGCTTAAATCCGCCAATGAACGAGTCATCGGCAAGCGATTTAGCCCAAGGGCGGAAAGGCAGGTACGCGCCCGTTCTTCTGCCGCATAGCCGTTGCGTTCCATAAATAGGTTATATAGGTGATCCCATTCCCCCATAGCAGCTGCCAAAGCAGGGCCTTCCGAAAGTTGCGCCATGGCTTCTTCCAGCGCGTGCAGCTGTTTAGATAGATTATGCAATCCGCCTTGCGCTTGCAATAATGCCTCTTCTAGCGAAAGCGCATTCAATTGCTCTGGGAAGGAATCTTGAGGCAAATAGCCGATTGTACAGCCAGAGACGCCTACATGTCCTTGGTCGGGTTGATCTAGGCCTGCTGCCAAACGGGCAAGGGTCGTCTTTCCACAGCCATTTTCGCCGACAATGGCCAAACGCTGACCTTGGCTGATGGTAAAAGTTAAATCTGTTAAGACTTGGCGGGGGCCAAAATTTTTTGAGACGGAGTCAAATTTGATGAGTTGAAAAGAAGACATAGCAATACCTTGGCTAAACTGTTTAAGAAAACAACTTTAACAAAGGTTAATTGCGCATGGGTCTCCTTCCTGTTGGATGAGGCTTCATATTAGCAGGAAGAGAAATTTTTAGCAAGATGGCGGGCCTGCGTCAAAGGGTCAAGATGATTTTCCCACTATGGGAACCGGACTCCATTAAGCGATGGGCCTCGGCGGCTTCTTCAAATGCGAATGTACGATAAATCACGGGCTTGATTTTGCCCGTTTCGATCAAGGGCCAGATATTTTTTCTTAGATCTGCTGCAATGGCTCCTTTGAAGGCGGGCGAACGGTTGCGCAAAGTCGAGCCTGTTAGGGTTAGACGGCGCATCATGATTTCACGCAAATTGAGGCTTGTTTCCGATCCCTTCAAGGTACTAATCAGGACGAGGCGTCCCTCTTCAGCTAGAATCGATAGCTCTTTCGGTACATAATCGCCGCCTACCATATCCAAGATGACATCAACGCCCTGGCCTTGCGTCAGGTCTTTGATTGCTTGCGCAAAATCAGTTTCCCGGTAATTGATTGCCTTTTCTGCTCCTAAGCTTTCGCAGATCCTGCATTTTTCTGTGCTGCCTGCTGTAGCAAAAACACGGCATCCCCAAGCATAGGCCATTTGAATGGCGGCTACGCCTATTCCGCTAGAACCTCCTTGAACAAGCAGGCTTTCCCCAGAAGCTAGGTGGGCGCGTACAAAGACATTGCTCCAGACGGTAAAAAACGTCTCAGGCAAGGAAGCCGCCTCGATGAAGTTTAATCCAGTAGGAATAGGCAGGCATTGGACTGCCGGCGTTGTGCAATAAGCGGCATATCCTCCTCCAGTCAAAAGGGCGCAGACTTTTTCTCCCCCTTTCCATTGCTTGACGTTTGCTCCCACTTTGGCGATGATTCCAGCGGCTTCAAGACCTGGAATATCGGAGGCCCCAGGTGGAGGCGGATAGAGGCCTTTGCGCTGCATGATGTCTGGCCGGTTGACTCCGGCAGCCTTGACTTCGATCAATACCTCGTCTGGGCCTGGTTGAGGAGTAGGGCGGGTGCATTTTTTTAAGACGGAAGGATCGCCGGGATGGATCACTTCTATGGCAGCCATCGTAGAGGGAAGGGGAGAAATCATGATATCATACCTAAAATTATAATTAGCTTGTGCACAAGGGATTAGGTTTCTGACTCTGGTTGAATGGCTTTGATTTTAGCTATATAGGGAAGAAGTTCTTCCGTTCCTGAATGTTTAGGAATCAGTGAAGGAGGAAAGGCATACCCCTTTTCCATTAATGCAATATGAGGGGCAAAAGGGGGAATATCTGGATCGGTGACTGCCTCTATTAAAATAGGACAATCAGCTTGCAGAGCAATATCAAAAGCGTCTCCAATTTTATTGGGGGAGTCCACCCTTAGGCCTTTAAGACCTAAGGATTCGGCATAGCGAGCGTAAGGAAAATCCGGAATGGATTGGGAATTCTCATAAATAGGATTCCCGTCTCCCAATCTTTGTTCCCATGTTTCAAAATTGAGGTCGCGGTTATTTAACACGAGGATGATTAACCGAGGATCAAGCCATTCTTGCCAGTACTTTTTGATTGTAATCAGTTCTTCATTGCCATTCATCTGCATCGCCCCATCTCCGACCAGTGCAATCACTATTCTTTTAGGAAAGGCAAATTTTGCGGCAATGGCATAAGGAACAGCAGATCCCATAGAGGCTAGATTGCCGGAAAGAGAAACCAACATGCCGCGACGAACCTTAACATCGCGAGCCAGCCAGGCAGCTGCCGATCCTGCATCAGCTGTTAAGATGCACTCTTCCGGAAGGCGGGCGGAAAGCTCCTGAAAGACAAGCTGAGGATTTAAAGGCTTGGCAGGAAGTCTTGCCCTGTCATGGCAATCTTTATTCCACGCAATGATCTCTTGCTCAATGTACGCGCGCCAAGCCCTATCTGTTTTTTTTATCAAATGGGGGATAAGAAGGCGCAATGTTTCTTTGCTATCTCCTATCAAATTCACTTCCATGGGGTAGCGAAGGCTCAGCATGCGTCCGTCTATATCAATTTGCACGCCTCTTGCCTGGCCTTCTTTGGGAAGGAACGCGGGATAAGGAAAGCTGCTGCCGACGATGAATAAAGTATCGCAAGTTTCCATTAAAATTTGCGAAGGTTTCGTGCCGATTATTCCAATCGATCCTGTCACAAAGGGAAGGTGGTCAGGCAAGGCCGCCTTTCCGAGAAGGGCCTTGGCTACCCCGGCTCCTAATAGATCTGCTGCTTGGATGATTTCGTCTGTGGCATGAAGTGCTCCTGCGCCGATAAGAATAGCAACTCTTTTACCGGCATTCAGCACTTCCGCGGCCCTTTTAAGATCAAAATCTGTCGGAATGATAAGGGGATAAACGTGGCCAATTCCCGGAGGAGCGGTTGATTGATTAAAAGAAAGCTCTTTAAGCTTAAGCGATTGAATATCTTGAGGAATAATCACACAGGTGACCGTTCTTTCGACTTGGGCAATGCGAACAGCTCGGTCAATAAGATGCCTGATTTGCGATTCATCAACCGCTATTTGTATGTAGGCACTTGCCACATCTTTAAATAAGGAAAGAAGATCTACTTCTTGCTGGCAATCGTTTCCCAAAGAAGAGCGAGCTTGTTGGCCAATAATGGCCACGACAGGTTGATGATCCAATTTCGCGTCATAGAGGCCATTGAGCAAATGAATAGCGCCTGGCCCTGATGTCGCCAGGCAAATGCCGACTTCTCCTGTAAATTTCGCATGCGCGCAAGCCATAAAAGCTGCCATTTCCTCGTGGCGGGCTTGAATAAATTGAATCGCATCCTGGGACCGGTTAAGCGCTTCTACCATCCCGCTAATTCCATTGCCCGGATAGCCAAAAATGCGTTTAATTCCCCATTCAGACAGGCGTCGAATGATAAAATCGCTCACCGTATTTTTAAGCATAAGAGGACTCTAATGTTAATGTTTTATGAATGAGAATGGGTACAGAAGAGCATAAGGAAAAACAATTAGAGGCCGGTGTCGAATTCACAACAGTCTCGAATCGAGACAATTAAGAATTCGACAACAATCTCTTAAGCAATCACTTTTCGGAAGGAAAATGGAATTAGGCTCAAACTAAAGTAAACAAGGTAAATTTGTCAAATTGTACAAGGGGCGTAAAGATTGCCTCTGCCCTGAAGGAGTTCAAATAGCCAATTTTTGAATTTACTTCGGCTGGCAGAGAATAGGCAGACTTCCGTTGAGCGAATCAAAATCATTTGCGGATGAAAGGCATCAGCAAAAAAGGGATTGGATTGGCTAAAAACTCCAAACTCAGATTAAAAATCCACGCTTAAGAAACCCTCTAAGAAACTTATGCTAACAGAAATCTGCCGTTACGGGCTGACGATTAATCAACGGGCCAAAGATAGTTCCAATAAGCGTGTAAAATCTCCTGTTGATCGTCCGTTAGGGGATGAATGACTATAAAGCTTTCATCATTACGGGTAAAAGCCGATTTGGACCAGTTGGCCGATCCATTCACTAATTTGGTATCGTCGACAATCATCATCTTATTATGCACGAAAGCTAAAGCGGGATTGATTTTGACTTCAATTCCAGCTTTTTGCAATTGAGGCAGGACACCTCCTAAATCGGGAGCAACGACTTGCACCCGTACACCTCTTTGATGAGCTTGAATTGCCGCCTGGGCCAATTCCGGGCTTGTCCATACCATCATTGCGATCTTGAGGCTTGCTTGGGCTTCTTCAAAAGCATTGAGTAGACGCTCTTTTGAAGCAGCGTTAATAGCGGCCTCTATTTTTTTAATAGGGAAGCTCTCATGCGGCAGCAAGCAGAAATCAATGATTTGATTTGGCTGAGGAATGGATAAAGGGCCGTGTTCAAAACGCCAAGCTTTTCCTTTAAAGACATCCGCTTCATTCGCTAAATAGGCGCCTAGTTCGGAAGAAGACAAGCGGACCATGAGGTTTTCTTGGCCCTCATAAGCTGCGCGAGTAAAGTTGGCAGAGCCTATCCAAATGTCTTGTCTATCTACGACAAGGATTTTATGATGCAAATGCCCTTGTCCCAATTGACGGGTGGCAATCTCTATTTGTTCGCTGCCCTTTGATTTTATTTCATTCAAATGCTCATGATCAATAACGACAGTAACCTGGATGCCTTGCAAGGCTTTTTCCTTTAGCTTGGCAATAATGGACGGATCGGAAAGGCTGAAAGTAAAAATGAGAATGGACTTCTGCGCTTGATCGAGCGCTTCCAAAATGGCTGAGCGTAGTTGCTTGCGATCTTGCGTGTGATAAAATCGCGCTTGGCTTTGCTCAGAGGAAATAACAACAGAAGCCGCTGAGGCGGGCATTGTCCCGTAAAGAGAACCTACTAAACAAGAGACACAAATAATAAAACGCGCAATTCCCTGCAAATATTTTGACATCATTTTAAATACCTAATAAATTTAATTAGATGATTAATTATCTTCTGTTTTATTTTTGTTTTCAAATTGATTTTGATGTTATTGATAAACTTTTATTTAATTGTTTTTTTATTTATTCATTGTTGGAAGCAGGAGGAAGGCGGCGCAAACGCTTTTTTGCTGAATGGTGAGCTTTTCTGGCCAAGTTTTTTTCTTTAGCTGCTTTAGGCATTTTTGTGGGGATGCGTTTGGGAGGGCGGTAATTCAGTTTTTCCACGCGTTCGCGTAGTTTAATGAGGCAGGCTTTTTTGTTTAGGTATTGGCTGCGCTCTTTTTGGCAGGTTACAACCAGGCCGGTTGGCAAGTGGATGAGACGGACTGCACTATCCGTGACATTGACATGCTGGCCACCTTTACCGCTGGCGCGAAAGGTTTGGCATTGGCAGTCGGCAAGCAGGTCGCCGTCGTCTTGGGGTAAAAGAATCTTTTTCATTTATTTGCCTTTACATTTACTTATATTTGCACAAACAAGATTAATAGGGCTTTGTTTTTCTACGGTTTAAAAGCTTAATGATTAGTTGGTGAAAAATGGCTATTTCTTCTAGAACTCTTTCGCTTGCCTCTCTGCTCATCCAGGTAGATCGCCTCTGTGATCGTCTGCCTGTGATTAGTACGATAACGAATTTGATTGATATTTTTCAAAAAAGGGTATGGGATTGCCGCGGGTGGCCGGATATGCAAGCAAATCGCTATTATACTTACCTGAAGACAAAAAGCTATGCCCGCTGTGCCATTTTACTCATTCCTGGAGTAGGTAATCTGCTCATTGCTGTTTATGATTGCTTTAAGTGGAGCCAAATAGGAGGGCAGTTTTCACGAGCGCCTATCAATCCTGAGAATCAGCCCATTGAAACGGCTAGCTCATATCGGCCAAGCGAACAAGAGAATGCGATGGCCTTTAATGCGCGCATTTTTCAAGAAACTTTGCAAGCTTGCCAGCGGGGCTATCGCACGCCCAATCAAGTTGTGGTTCATTTAAACCATGAGCCGATGTTAAGAGGGACAATGACCTATGATCAAATCGAACGTTTGCCTCCCGTGGAACACAATCATCAAACGCTTTTTACTGTTTTTGCAGAAGATACCTTTCAAGTGCTGTTAAGGCGAAAAGAGGAAGGTAAAAATCCTGTAGGGATCAATATGGCCAATCGCTACCGTGCTGGAGGTGGTGTTGTACAAGGCTGCCCGGCTCAGGAAGAAGCGTTATGCCGCCGCTCCAACCATTATTTGGGATTAAAAACACAGGCCTATCCGCTTCCTGAAATGGGCGGAGCCTATTGCCCCCATGTTCAAGTTTTTCGAGAAGATGGTGCAAATGGATTTGCCTTTATGGATCATCCCGCAGAGGTAGCTTTAGTTGCTGTGGCTGCTTATGATTTAAGAGGAATATCAAGTGATCGGTCAGCTCTAGGGCTGTCATTCAACGAGCAGCTAGATGAATCTGTCTTGCAAAATTCCATTCCATACATAGAAGGCACAAAAAGCAAAATCCGGCATATGCTGCGGATCATGGCGTTGAAAGGACATACGCATTTGGTCTTAGGGGCGCTGGGATGCGGAGCGTTCGAAAATCCGCCTGGCTTAGTCTCTCGTCTATTTGTCGAAGTGTTTCAAGAAGCGGAATTTAACGGACGCTTTGAATGCGTGGATTTTGCCATCTTAAGGCTGAATCAAAAAGATCAAAACAATGTGGATGCTTTTACTCAAGCATGCGCCCAGCTCAATGTTTAAGAATATTTTAGGATAAGTATACGCAAATGGATCCTAAATAAGAGGCTTGGATTCACCTGCGAATAAAGTTATCCAAATTGATGGTGAGATAAAATAAGCATGTACTTAATTGACATGAAATAAAATAATAAATAAGATAGTAAACAAAGAGATTTTCTCTTAATTATTTAACCCTTTAACAAAAAGGATATTCAATATGTGCCATGGTGATTGTATGCCATCGCCGGTTTATCAAGAACGGACAGCAATGGCGTCTTTAATTTCTTTTTTTTCCATCCTTTCCTCTTTCGCGTCTTTGAAACGCAAACCTTCCTTCGTTTCTTCTAAACGAAAATAATTCCCTTTTTAGTCTTTTGTTAATTCATTTTTAAAATATGGCGATAATTAGCCTTTGATGGTTAAAAGTTTGTCTCAAATCGCAACCTGCCCGAGAAATAATCTTGAGTATAGGCATTATGAATTTGAAGGCACCCTCTAAGAGCTTTACGTTAGGCGTTAAATAACTTTTTTATTGGCGAAGCTAACCTGGTTCATTCCATCTTTTTTAGCCTTTCAGGGCTTTTTCTCGCTTCAGAAATAAATACAGTGTGGGATGAATATGTTTACTTATCTTTTTGACTTTTTCATGGAAGCGGATGCGTTTTTTTGGGGATATATTGGTTTTTCTTTAATCATGCTATTGGGGTGCTATTTGACGATCAAAACGCGCGTCTTCCAAATCCGTGCTTTTCGGCATGTCATATACACATTTTTGCAAGAGGCCTTTCAACGATCGGCTAGTGAGCGCGGGCTGCATCCTCTTAAGGCTTTCTTTGCCTCGGTAGGAGGCATGCTTGGAGTGGGAAATGTCGTGGGCATCGTCACGGCTATCCAGCTGGGAGGGCCTGGCGCTTTGCTTTGGGTATGGGTCGCTGGCTTTGCCGGCACTTTGATCAAATATGCGGAAATTTATTTAGGGCTTAAGCATCGCGTCAAGAATGAGAGGCAAAGCTATGATGGGGGGCCCATGTTTTTCCTTAAAAAGGCTTTCAAGGCACCTTGGATATCAGGCCTTGTCTGTGTGCTGTTATGCATCTATGGAGCAGAAATCTATCAGTTCAATGTGGTTGTCGATACGCTGGCTTATTCATGGGGGATTAATCGCCTCATTATTGCTTTTGCCTTATTGGCTTTAATTGTGCATGCAAGCCTAGGAGGCGTATCGCGAGTGGCCCAAGTCTGCTCTTGGATTATGCCTCTTTTTATGGTCATCTATATTAGCTTGTGTTTGTGGGTGATCGGGCATCATGTCGCTGATTTGCCTGCCATTTTATTGACTGTCGTGAAGTCGGCATTTACTGGCCATGCCGCAATAGGAGGCTTTGCCGGCAGTTCGCTAATGCTGGCCATTCAAAATGGCATTGCTGGAGCTAGCTATGCTGCTGATATTGGAATTGGCTATGATTCGACTATCCAAAGCGAATCGCATACCGTTTATCCGGAGCGGCAAGCGCGAATGGCTTTCTTGGGCGTGTGCTTGGATAATTTTATTTGTACGTTGAGCATCTTAGTCGTATTGGTGACGGGGCTTTGGCAAACGCCTATTGGAGGAGAGAATGCCCCTTTGGTGCAATTAGCCCTGGCGCGTTATTTTCCTTTAGTGAATATGCTCATGCCTCTCTTCATTTTCATTTTGGGGTATACTACTTTGATCGCTTATTTAATCGTTGGGATGAAGTGCGCCCGTTATTTGCATCCGACGCGAGGCGCTTCTTTTTATATGGGCTATGCGATTGCCATTTTGACTTTCTTTGCTTTTTTCGACCAGACCCATGCGCTGCTGGTCATGCGTTTAGCAGGGGCTTTATTACTGATCGTCAATTTGACAGGCATTTATCGCCTAAGGCATGAAATTGTCTTTACCGTTGAGGACAAGATTGAAGAGAAGGCAATTATAACTGGTCCTGCAAGTCTTCTTGTCGCAGAAGGAGAGCGTTAAATTAAAGATGGGCTCTTGCTGCTTTCATAATGCGAGAGCCCTCTATTCATTTATAATTTTTCCATTGCGAGATGTCCTTGAGACATTTTTATCCTGTATTTCTCCGCCATTTCATCGGTAGAAAGCCTTCTATAGGGGCAGAAGGAATCAAATTTGACTACTCCTTTTTCGGGATGTTTAGTATCGAAATAATAGCTGTCTATGACTTTGCGTCCGGTATCAAGCACAGAGAAAACGGTCAGCTCGTTGCTTGCAATATAAGGAAGCGGCTGATCCCTCTCATCTTTCAAAGGAGCTATAGAAGGGACAATGGGCTCTAACCCATTGGGATCATCCATTGCCACATAATTAGTTAAATCCCTTTCTAAGGCCATCTCGCGAAAATGGTTATTCGCGCTTGTATAAGCTCCGTAGCTATTGCCAACATTAGATGTTTCCAAGAAGTGCATGCCTTCTTTAGATTGAAAGCGATTCCATACATGGCTATGGCCGCATAGCACGAGATCGACTTCATATTGCTCGAGCAAGGGTTCAATATCCCGGATAAGGATGTCTTGCTCCTTGGGATAAGCGTACTCGATTGCTTGAATGCAGCCCTTTTCATCTCTGCGGATCGTTTGAATAGGATTGGAAAAGGGCGGAACGGCATTTTCTCCTAAAGTATGAAGGGGATTATGAAGCATGACCATTCGCAGCTTGGCCTGTTGAAAAGGCGCGCTCTGCAGCTCTTCGATCAGCCATTCATACTGCTTGCTGCCCTTTTCTAGAGGTTCGAAAATAAAATCTCCGTGCCCCCATTGATCTGGATGGGCCAGCGCGTCTTTCGCCTCTTGATATTTCCCTTTTTGAGAACGTTTCTCCTCTGGAGAGCGCCAAATGCGCGTGGCATATAGCACCACTAGGCGGACATCTCCAACCGTGGTTGCGTAATAGGTCGAATGTCCCTGCGATTGGACGGGGAGTGTGAAAATTTCTTCGTAAGTATCGGTATTAAAGGACAGATCTTTTAGCTTGTCTTCGTTCTGACCGGAAGAGAGAAGGGCGGCTTGCTCTCTTGGATAAGGATCGTGAAATTGAAAATGTAAGCTCTTTTCTAAAGAGTAGCGTCCCATGACATCGTGATTGCCGATAGCGGGAAAAACTGGAGTATGCTGAATAATTTCCGCTCCCTTATAAACGCGTCCGTGGACAGGCCCCTCTGCCTTGCCTTGCAGACTGGGGAAGAATCCGCAAGGATGAGTAAACCAATCGGGATAGCCATCCGCCAGCTCAACTAAATCCCCAGCAAAAAAAACAGCGTCAAAGTGTCCGATTGTTTCTGTTGCTTTTTGCAGGTTTGCGGGAACCATGGGCTTGCGTTGGTGGTCCGACGTCAAGAGAATGCGCATCGCCTGGCCAGGTGGCGGGGCGGGGGCCAGCGAATAGGTGGAACTATAGAGGATCTCTCCATCTAGTTTCTGACTGGCGATTCGATAGGGCAGGCGATGGCCAGCTTTTAAGCCCGCCACTTCTGCCTCATGACGCCAGACTGCTACAGGGGCGCATCCCTTGATGGATCCATCCGGATGAAAGAGGTCTTCTCGGATCCGGCTTAAACGGCGTGAATGCGCAACGGCTCGCTGCTTCGTCTCATTTCCCCACTCTACCCAATGGGAATGCCCTTCAAAGGAAGTAAACCATACGACACGCACACTATGTGCTGCAGGCAACTGTAGAAAAGGCGCGCTAATCAATCGATCCTCTGCTTTTAAATGACCCGTGCCGCATAATCGCATCACTCATCCTCCAAGTTTAATAAAACTTATTTATAAAAGTTTAAATTGTAAATAAATGAAATTGTAATTTATTTATAATTAATAAACAAAAGGGTTATTTATGGCGAAGTGAGTTGAAAAATTGAATTTTCGATTCTAAGATGTTGAGTTCGCTTCGGGATAGGTTTATTGAACTGTTAAGGGATTTATTTATATTTTTTTAGAAGGTGTATTAAAACCCATACTAATCGATATTTGCGGTTATTTTCTTCCTATCGCTTCCTAGGGGAAAAGAATGCGAATCTACGTCATTAGCAGTTTTAATACGCTCTTTTAGGAAGCCGACACTTTCTTAATATAAATGTTCTCTCTTTGAGATTCTATTTTTTTTCTAAGAATGAAAATGTTAAAATTTTCAAACGTCTAAAAACTCATAGTAGTCTCTTAAAACTAGGTCATTTGCATGAATAAGACATATAAAGAAGAGTTCATTCGCGCCGGGAGAATTGCGAAAGACGTGCGCGCCTTTGGCAAAGGATTGATTAAACCGGGCGCCTCTTATAATGCGGTCATTGCCCAAATTAATCAAAAGATTGCGGAATTAGGCGCTCGGCCTGCTTTTCCGCCTCAAATTGCCCTTAATGAAGTGGCCGCCCACTATTTGCCGCAGCCGGATGAGGATATTATTTTTTCGGATCAAATTGTCAAATTAGATGTGGGAATTTCCTATAATGGAGCAATTGGCGACTGTGCGGTGACAGTCGATTTGTCGGGCCGGCACCAAGTTCTCCTTGATGCGGCTGAAGAGGCATTGGCAGCAGCGGAGAAAATTGTTAAGGTTGGATTGCCCGTCCGTGAAATCGGCAAAGTCATAGAAGACGTCGCCGCTTCGCATGGGTTGTCCCCGATTTTTAATCTATCCGGCCATGGCCTAGCCCGCTATAAGGTTCATACTTCTCCGATTATTCCCAATTATGACAATCAGTCGACTGCCGTTATTAAGCCTGGCATGACATTTGCCATTGAACCGTTTATGACGAACGGAAAAGGCTTGATCTATGAAGCGGGCGAACCGGCTATTTTTTCCTTTGCATCAGCAAAGGCGGTTCAGTCCGATATTGCCAAAGCCCTATTGATCAAGATAAAGTCTTTTCATGGGCTTCCTTTTGCCATCCATGATTTATTGGACAAAGACCTGACGCTTGCTCAGATTAGGAAAGGGCTTAGGGAATTACTTAAAGTTGGGGCGATTGAAGGCTATGCTGCTTTGATCGAAGAAGAAAATGGGATGGTGGCCCAAGCGGAAAATTCTGTTCTTGTGGATGAAAAAGGCGCCGTGTTTATTACGACTCGCTAAGAGGGTGTATAAAACCCCATAATAGTCCATTTGAGATGATTTCCTTCTAGGGGAAAATATAAACCTAGGCCATTAGCCGTTTTAAAGATCCTCTAAAAAAGCTTGAAAATAGTTTAGGAATAAGGGATGAGCAAGAAAGAATTGTTATGCGAACCGGTATGCCGTTGTCATTGGGTGGCTAGTGGCAATAAGCTATATGAGGAATATCATGACAAAGAATGGGGAGTGCCCGTCCATGAAGATAAAAAGCATTTTGAATTTTTAATTCTTGAAGGTGCGCAGGCGGGCCTAAGCTGGTTGACTATCCTTAAGCGAAGAGAGGGCTATCGAAAAGCCTTCTCTCGGTTCGATCCTCGAAAAGTGGCCGAGTATGGAGAGCGTCAAGTGGCCGAGCTTCTTGCTGATGAGGGCATCATCCGGAATCGGTTAAAAATTTTATCGGCGATTAACAACGCTAGGCACTTTTTGGAAGTGCAAGAAGAATACGGCAGCTTTGATCAATACATTTGGAGCTTTGTCGGGGGGGCGCCCATTCAAAATCACTGGAAAAGCATGAAAGATATTCCAGCTGAAACCAAAGAATCGATTGCATTGAGCAAAGACTTAAAAAAAAGAGGGTTTACCTTTGTTGGACCTACTGTCATGTATGCCCATATGCAAGCAACTGGACTTGTGAATGATCATACGGTGGATTGTTTTCGCTATCAGGAGCTGTTAAAAAATAAATAGTTTAATTTTATTTAATGGGTTACAACCGTAGATTGCATCTCAGAAATAAGTGGAGGGATCAATTTATGGACTATCTTGCTTTATTAGGCCGCATTCTTTATTCGGCCATTTTTATTATGGCAGCCATGGGGCATTTCTCTCATGGCACAATTGCCTATGCGGCTAACCAAGGCGTTCCGGTGCCGTTTTTGCTTGTTCCTCTTTCCGGTTTGATGGCTCTTATCGGAGGATTGAGCATCCTAATTGGCTATAAAGCGCGCTTGGGCGCTTGGCTGATTGTACTCTTTCTCATTCCGGTCACTTTAATGATGCACGCTTTTTGGAGCTTATCTGATCCTGCAATGGCTGAGATCCAAAAGATCATGTTCATGAAAAACCTTTCTATGTTGGGAGCTGCCTTGCTGATTGCTTATTTTGGCTCAGGTCCTCTTAGCTTAGATAATAAGAATGGCTAAATGAGAGGCTGACTTCGCTTTCGAAGGCAGCCCTTGTTCTTCTTTTATTCACCCTCTTGCTCACATTTGTTCGGCAGATCGAGCATTTCGATTAATTCACACTGACCGCCGGCCAAGGCAATGTTATCGGCATCAGTGACCCATCCACCGCCTAGCGCATTGTAAAGCTGCACAATAGCAATAAAGCTGTCCGCTTGGGCTTGCACAAGCTGCAGCTGAGCATCGAAGAGGGAGCGCTCGGCATCCAGTACGTTTAAGTAGTCGACTTCGCCTTCTGCATAGCGAAGCTGGGCCAAATGCAGATAGTCTGCCAGGACTTTGACTTGCCTTTGGTGCTCATGTACAAGCTCGCGGTCCTTTCGATAAGCAATCAATGCGTCGTTGACTTCCCGGAAAGCTGTCAGTACGACTTGGCGATAATTGAAGAGGGCTTCTGCTCGGACCGCTTCGGCTTCTTCCACTTGAAAATATGTTCGGCCTGCATCGAAGAGCGGCTCGATGAGATTGAGCCCATATTGCCACATTTCGGCAGGGGAAGTCAGCAGCCGATGGAGCTTTTCGCTTTCGCTTCCATAAGTCCCGGTCAAATTGATTTGAGGAAAGTAGAGCGCTTCTGCTGCGAATACACGCGCATTGGCGGCGATCAAATTGTCTTCAGCTTGAATGATATCGGGACGGCGCGTCAATAAATCAGAGGGGAGGCCGGCAGGAATAGTGGGAGGATACTGCAGGGCATCCAGGGAAGATCCCCGCTCGATATAATGGGGGTTTTCTCCCAATAAGATACTTAGCAGATTTTCCTGTTGAGGGATATCGCGTTGAAATTCAATGACACGGATGGCGGCGATTTCCACTTCCGCTTCAGCTTGTTTGACTTCGATTTCGGATGTTTCGCCCATTTCGAAGCGGTATTGAGCAAGCTTAAGCGATTCTAAGCGCGACTCTAGTGTTTTTTGAGAGACGGCTAATTGAGCATCCAGTTGGCGAAGCGTAATGTAGGCATTGGCAACAGCCGTGGTTACCATCATGACGACAGCCCGCCTAGCTTCGACTTGAGCAAGCAATTCAGCATAGGAAGCTGCCGAAAGACTTTGCAGGCGTCCCCAGAAATCAAGCTCCCAATTCAAGCTAAGAAACAATTGGTAATCATTAAAAATGCGCTTAAAGCCCGTTGGTAGTGCTGGAGCCGCCGCTCCGTTTGCTGCTGTCGTTCCTGGAAAAAGATTGGCAGAGGCTAGGGAAATTTTGCTGCGCGTAAAGCTGGCATTGCCGTTGATCGTTGGCAGGAGAAAAGAATCGGCGATGCCAAGCCGGGCATAATATTCGCGTACACGGGCAATGGCAACTTGCAGGTTTTGGTTCCCTTGCAGGGCGACAATAATATATTGGTTAAGGATGGGGTCGTTAAACTGCTCCCACCAGCGCATATTGCATAGTGTGCTTCCTTCGTCCGTATTCAGGCGCCAGCTTTGCGGAACACTTATACAAGGAGGATCGTATGTGGGCCTAAAGCAAGCGGTCAAAGACAGGAACAGGCTTAACAAGCAAATGGATTTACGCATCTTAGGCCTTAGGGGGTAAAGGAGCATTTTCAGTCGGCTTTTTCTTTTTTGATGTCCACTCTTGAATCAAGCGGAAGAAAAGCGGAACAAAGAAGATGGCCAAGAAGGTTGCTGAGATCATTCCTCCTAGCACTCCCATTCCTACCGAATGGCGGCTATTGGCTCCTGCGCCTGTACTCAATACTAAAGGAACGACGCCGAAAATGAAGGTCAAGGATGTCATTAAAATCGCTCGAAAACGCAACTTGCCGGCCTCAATGGCGGCTTCAATAAAAGATAATCCCTCTTCATGCTTGATCACGGCAAATTCGACAATCAAAATGGCGTTCTTTGCAGCTAGGGCAATGATGGTAATAAGGCCGATCTGAAAATAGATGTCATTATTCATTCCTACTAACCAGACAGCCAACAGGGCGCCGAAAAGGCCAAAAGGCACAGCGAGGACAATGGCTAATGGAAGCGTCCATTTTTCGTATAGGGCAGCTAAGATTAAAAAGACCATCAACAGGCCAGCCATCATCATTTTCGAAGAGCTTCCGCCCGTTGCTTTTTCTTGGTAAGATTCGCCGCCCCAGGCAAAGCTCATCTCTTCTGGCAAGACCTCTTTGGCAATTTCTTCCATTACTTGCATGGCTTGTCCTGAGCTGTAGCCAGGAGAGGCGCTGCCATTGATTTTAGCAGAGGGAAAAGCGTTGAAGCGACTGATTAAATTAGGCCCGGCCGTATTTGTTAATGTTACAAGCGTACTTAAAGGAATCATTTTACCGGTATTGGATTTGACATACACTTGCTCAATGTCAAGAGGATTGGTGCGCAAACGCGGCTCGGCCATCAATAGGACGCGATAGACGCGGCCAAATTTATTGAAATTATTGACGTAATAAGAGCCGAAAAGGCTTTGCAAAGCGCTATATACTTCATTAATCGGAACAGCTAAAGAGCGCGCTTTGGACCGATCAAGATTGACATAAACCTGTTCCGTATTAGCTGTGATCATAGAAACCAAATTAGTCAATTCAGGCCGTTGCGAGGCTTTGGTGATGAATTGATGAGTGATTTCCTCCAAATGGGCATAGTCTCCCGATCCACGATTCTCAATCCAAAATTCAAAGCCTCCGATCGTTCCTAACCCTTGAATGGCAGGAGGATTGAAGACCAAAACATTGCCCTGAGGAATTTTAGAGTATTGCTGATAAAGCTGCATCATGACAGCATCTGCACTTTCGCTGCGCTTTGTACGCTGGTCCCAATCCTTTAAGACAATAAAATTAGTAGCCTGATTCGTGCGGTTCAATCCGTCGATAAAGCTGTAGCCGGACAGCTCGAAAAATAAGTCGACAGCTGGATTTTTTAGGGCAATCGCTTCAGCTTGATCGGACGTTTCAACCGTGCGGTTAAGGCTGGATCCTTCCGGCATGCTGACAACGCCTATCAAATAGCCTTGGTCCTCATTGGGAACGAAGCTTGTCGGGACAATGTAAAAAAGCCAAGCCACGAATCCGCAGAGGACCACAAATGCGGATAGTCCTATCCATGGGCGGATGATAAGCCAACGGGCTCCGATCACATATAGATTGGTAAATCCATCAAAAAAACGGTCAAACCACTCTGTAAATCTGGAGGTACTGCGATGTTTGATCAAGATAGCTGAAAGAGCTGGGCTTAGAGTCAAAGCCACAAAGCCGGATATGATGACAGAAATGGAAATGGTCAAAGCAAACTGCTTATATAATTGACCTGCAATTCCGCCTAGAAAAGCGACAGGAATAAAGACTGAGCATAAAACCAAGACAATGGCAATAATGGGGCCTGTCACCTCTTTCATGGCTTGATGGGCGGCTTCTTTAGCTGAATAGCCGTGAAACCGCATATTGCGCTCGACATTCTCAATGACGACAATCGCATCGTCAACGACAATTCCAATAGCCAGCACCATGCCGAAAAGAGTCAACATATTAATGGACAGGCCAAGTATCAGCATGCCTGCAAATGCACCGACAATGGAAATGATCATGGCCTGCAAGGGAATGAGCGTCAGCCGCATGTTCTGCAAAAATACAAATACGACAAGGGCGACTAATATGGCAGCTTCAAAAATCGTTTTAACGACTTCATGGATGGAAACAATAACGAACTTAGTCGTGTCATAGGGGATGGAGTATTCAATCCCTTGAGGAAAATCTTTGGCAATATGTTCCATTTTTTTCTTGATGGCATCGGCTACCGCTAAGGCATTCGCTCCATACTGTTGGAAAATGGCAATGGAAATGGTGGGAACGCCATTAAGCGTTCCGACTACGTCATAGCGCTGGGCGCCAAGCTCAACGCGGCCGACATCTTTGATTTGAACAAGTGATCCATTGGGATTGGCCTTTAAAATGATATCTTCAAACTCTTCCGGCGTGCTTAAACGACCCACACTTGAGATGGATAACGTCAATTCAACAGGGCCGTGAGTGGGAGGCTCTCCTAAGCGGCCGACCGAGTACTCGGAGTTTTGATCCCGGATTGCATTGGCTACATCGCTAGGCGATAGCCCGTATTTGACTAAAAGGGCAGGATCCAGCCAAATGCGCATGGCATAGGTGCGGTCATTGATGATCGTGACGCTGCTGACTCCAGGCGTGCGTTGCAGCTCTTCTACAATATTGACTGTTGTATAGTTGCTAAGAAAAATTTCATCATAGCGGTTGTCCGGAGATTGCACGCCGATGACAAGCAAGATAGCAGGCGTTTGCTTAAGGATATTGACGCCGCCTTTTTGCACTTCTTCCGGAAGCAGGGGAATAGCCAAATTGGCCTGGTTCTGCACATCAATTAATGCCTGCTGGATATCTGATCCGATATCAAAAAACACGTTGAGGTTGTAATCTCCTGTCGAAGAGCTATTGGAATACATATAGATCATGTTTTCCACGCCGTTAATTTGCTGCTCAAGAGGAGAGGCGATCGTATTGGCAACGGTTTGGGCATTCGCTCCCGAATAAGAAGTCTGGACGTTGATTTGTGGAGGAAGCACATTGGGAAATTGCTCGATGGGAAGAAGGAAAATGGATGTCAATCCGGCCAGAAAGATAAAAATGGAAAGCACGCTGGACAGAATGGGACGATCGATAAAGTAACTCGAAAGCATAGACCTATTTTCCCTGCGGCGAAGAAGGCGTTTTTGAATCTGAAGCAGCGTTCCAAGGCCCGATCACCTGAACTGTTGTCCCCGGACGGATTTTATTAATGCCATCCACCACGATGCGATCGCCTGCTTTTAATCCATTTGTGATGATTTGATAATCTTGATACCATTCTCCAACAGTCACATCTTGAGCAATGACTTTTTGATCTTGATCAATGAGATAGACGAACATCCCGCCTTTTTTTTGCAATAAAGCCCGCTTAGGAACAAAAATGGCATTGGGCCTCTCCGCTCCATAAACCTTGACTCGCAAAAATTGGCCCGGACGCAAATAATCCTCCGGATAAAAGCCGCCCTTGGGATTGGGAAAAACGGCTCTTACTAGCATGGTCCCTGTACTTTGGTCATAAGTGGGCGAGCTAAAGTCGACTCGGCCGTTATAGGGAAAAATGTTGCCATCGCCCAAAATAATTTCTACCTTATATTGATCATCTTTAGGCAGAATCAGCTTTTTATTTGCTTGCTGCTGTGTCACGGTTAGAATGTCATTGTCCGAGATGGTAAAATACACCCACATTGGATCCAATACAGAAACCGTTGTCAGCAAATTATCGGGACCCGGAGAAATTAAAGCGCCTTCTCTAAATTTGGCTTTATCTGCCATGCCCGTGACGGGCGAACGGATCGTCGTATAATCCAACTGAATTTTGCTGTCCAATAATTGCGCCTTAGATGCCTGCAGGGAAGCTTCGGCAGACAGTTGATTGGCAATGGCATTGTCTAAATCTTTTTTACTAGTCGCTTTTTGTTCATAAAGAGGCGTCAAGCGGTTGACGGTGAGCTTGGCATTTTCTAAGATGGCTTCTTGCTTGGAGACATCGGCTTTCGCTTGCGCCACTTTCGCTTCATACTGTCTAGGATCTAATTGAAATAAAAGCTGCCCTTCATTGACGATCTGCCCTTCTTCATAAGCAATCGTATCTAGATAGCCTTCTACCCGGGCTCGAATTTCTACGGCATGGCTGCTTTCCGCAAAGCCGATAAAATCAAAAACGGCAGGAATCGTTTTAGGCTCAACCACGTAGTCTGTTACATCGACTTTCGGGGGTGGAGGCTTAATATCCGTCTTGGAACAAGCGGCTAACACAATCAACAGAAGAGAAAGATAGAGAGATCGAAACATAAAGATAATAATTTTTTTTAAGTGGTTATATCGAACTTATTCGCAAACCTCAAGTAAAAATGTGAAATGGGAAGAGATAGGGCAGACATGAGAAAAGAAATGAGTCAGAGCTTGATCGGATGCCGATAGATGAAAATTAAAAATCATTTGCAAAGATAAGCGGCTATTTCGATAAGAGAAAAGAAAAGATTCAATAGAACTATAAACTTAATGAGAGATGACAATGATGCCGGACTTGGCTGTTAAATGGAACTTATCTAATTTCTGGCCTACTAAAGGCTTTATCGGCGTTTTTATTAGCCTTGTGGCCACTTTTGTCCTTATCCCGCTATTCAACGAGGGATTCTATGCCCATCTTTTATTGCAATTTTGCTTTACCGCTTTAATTTTATCTATTCTCTATACCTTAAGCCAGCAAAAAAAAGTGTTGGCGGCAGGGGCTTTTTTAATTGTTTTTTCCTTGATTTTTGACGGATTAGGGTTGATGCGGTCCTCTTCAACTTTTGTAATAATCGCTTATTGCGGCTATTGCCTGTATTTAGGCATGGCGATTTTCTTTTTATCAATCAGGGTTATAGCCGCTTCGCTTATTAGCACGAACCTGATGTTTGCTGCTTTTACTATTTATTGGTTAGCGGGGATCCTTTGGTCCAGGCTTTATTTTTTAATTAATATCGCTATTCCGCATAGTTTTCATGGCATAAGTGAAATAAAACCTGAAAATATGTTTGAGAATGGCTATGGCGTACAATTTGATTTGCTATATTTTAGTTTGACAACGCTGACTTGCCTAGGAGTAGGGGATATTGTTCCCATCCATCGCTTTGCTAAGTCAATGATGATTTTAGAAGCCGTCTTTGGTCAGCTTTTTGTCGCGACTTTTATAGCCAAAGTCGTTAGCGTCTGGCATCGGCGCTCTTAGAGGGTGTATTAAAACCATGATCAGGATGCTTTGCTGTCAATTTTTGCTATAAATACGGAAAAATTTTTCGCAATATTATTAAATATGGCTACAAAATTTTTACACATTTATAACAAAAATTCACACACAAACCATCCGATCGAGGTTTTAAGAAACCCTCTTAGCTAAGGAACGGACATGATATTAACTTTATTGGGCGCCTTAACGATTGGATTAAGTTTGGGCTTGCTAGGATCAGGCGGATCCATTTTAACTGTTCCCGTGCTAGTTTTCCTTTTGCATCGTCCCGACAAGCTTGCCATTGCTGAGTCATTAGCCATCGTTGGAACCATTGCCTTGGCCGGATCAATTCCCTATGGAATCAAGCGAATGATTGATTGGAAAAGCGTTGTTTTCTTTGGGCTAACGGGAATGATCGGAGCCTATCTTGGCGCTTGTGTCTCAATTTATTTTAGCGGCAAAACCCAGCTTGTGATTTTTGCTATCACCATGCTTATCGCAGCCTGGAAAATGCTGGCAAAGCCAAGTGAAGAGAAATTAATCAGGACGATTCCCATCAGCTTCACCATGCTAGTCGGTTTTCTGGTTGGATGTTTGACGGGATTTATCGGAATTGGCGGCGGATTTCTCATTGTGCCCGCCCTTGTCCTTCTCTTGCATCTATCCATTCACTTGGCCATTGGAACAAGTTTGATGATTATTGCCATCAATGCCTTTACAGGCTTTGTCAAGCAGTTCGTAATGATAGAAAAGATGGGGCTGCATGTCGATTCATCGGTCATCATTTTAGTCTCCTTACTTGGCATTATTGGCAGTTGGATCGGCAGTCTGATTGCTGGGAGCGTACCTAAAGACTACTTGAGAAAAGGATTTGGAATCAGCCTTATCATTTTAGGGATTTTTATTCTGTTCAATAAACTCTAAGTGGAAAGTAAGCAATGGCCCCTTTATTTCTAATCTTCTAGCGAGGCATAATGATGAAATTATTTAAATGGTTATCCCCCCTTTCGTTTATGTCTTTTACGTATTTTGCTTATTCGGAGCCTACTGTTGTCCAATTGACGCCTCCTTCTATCTCTCGGCAAACAGTTTCCCAAGAGCTTGTTTGCACCCGCCCCATGCGTGAAGGATGCTTTAATATTTCCCTTCAGAAGCATCGGCAAAAGGAAAAAGAAAAGTTGATTGTAAATTGCTATGGCATGGGAGGGTCGGGATGGACAACCCTTTTTGGATCTGTCAATAAGGCTATTGAATTGTTCGAGGGAACAATACCGGATAAAGAGCGGCCTATCCGAGTAATCGGTTCCGGATGCATGGGATTAACTGCGGCTATTGAGCTTTCGCGTTTAGATTATCGTGTGGATGGGATAACAACAAAGGAAGCTTATGACATTCCTTCTTGGCGGGCAGCCGGCTACTTTGCTTTAGTGTCTGTGAAGACATCTCCTCAGGAACAAGCCAATTTAAATGAAATAGGCATGAAGACTTTTTTGACTTATCGAAAAATAGAACAAGGACAGCATGCCTATATTGGCCCTGAGGCAGTCCGTTTGATGCCTGTTTTCTGTAGCGAAGAGACTGAATCGGGAGTGGAAGATTTGGAAGCGCGCGGATTGATTCCCCAAAAAGAATTGGTCACCCTTGATTTTGGCAATGGAGTCATGCATCCCGGCTATATCAAATATATGACTTATTTTATGAATACAACGACTTTAATGCGCCAACTAAAGGCTGAAGTGGAAAAGCTGGGTATTCCCATTAAAATTGAAACGGTAACCTCCTATGATGACATAGACGAAAGCGTGATTTTTAATTGCGCCGGCTTGGGAGGAAGGGAACTGAACCAAGATGCCCATATGGTTCCTGTGCGAGGTCATCTAGCAGTCTTAAGCCCTGCAGCGGGAACGGAGCATATGGATTACATGATCTACACTAAGGTTGAGCAAGAAGGAAAAGAAGAATATATTTATCTTTTTCCCAAAAATTGTTCTGTCACACCTGATCAAATAGCAGGCATCAATTGCGCTGGCGTACTAGGCGGAACTTTTATTCCTCATGCCGACCAATTGTCCGAAGAAGAGCAAAAAGAGCTCGACCGCAAAGAATTTAAGAAGCTACTCGATCGCAATTCCCTGTTTTTCTTAGGCCATCCCTTTTTGGAATAAATGCTTTCTTCATGGCGGAAAATCGGGCGACCGGTTTTTCGCTCGATCCTGCTTGGTTAGTTTGCTTTGACCAAATGCATAAAAGCTAACTGGCTTTAAGAAGCCTTCTAAGAGACTCTTAATGCCATCATAACCGATTTAATGGACCCTTTTAGAAGGCTTGCGCGTAGGCGGCCGCTTGGCTTGCACTCTAACCCGGTCTTTCGTGAGATGCGTCAAAGCTGGAGTGGAAGGCTGTGGAAGCCCTTTTAATATCTCTCTTGATTTCACCTCTATTTCTTGTATTTCCTGGCAATCCGGTGGGGGATTGGCATTTGCTTGTATATTCGAGCAAGAACGCGTTTGTGCCTGTATATTTGAGCGGTAAACAGAAAATAAAAGGGCTGCTAAAGCGCTGATGGCTAACACAGCTGCAGCGAATATCTCTTTGCTATAAGTTTGAACTGTTTTTTTTAGGGGCTCAACTGTATTGGAAATAAATGAATCGAATCTAATATTCATTGTTACTTTCTTTGTTTGTTAATTTTAATTATATTAATTATTTATAGTTAACATTTGATTAAATAATAGTCAACTTTATGTTAATTAATATCAGTCATTCTGATTTTAGAAGCTGCTATCAGATGCATGCGATAATCTATATTTGAGATTATTTTCTTCCTAAGAAGTAATAGGAGAAAGTGGGCTATATTGAGTAAATATTGGCTCGTTCTCCTATCGCTTCTTAGGGGAAAAGAAGGCGAATTTAGGTCATTAGCGATTTTAATACTCTCTAAGGGGCAGTAGATACGCGAATGCCTCTTTTATCGAGTTCTTGGATCAATTGATCCGGGTTTTTGAATTCAATGCCATCTATTCCCAGCTTTTTTGCAGCTTGAATATTTTCAGCCTTATTATCAATCAGCAGCACTTGGTTGGCGGATAATTGAAGCGTATCTAATAAGATTTGAAACACTTTTGGATTCGGTTTAGCTATTCCAATATCGCTAGATAAGAGGACGGGGTGGAAAAGGTTATATAAATCGATTTGATCTTTTAAGCGAGCGCGGCTTGTCCCGCCATTGGATAAAAGGGCTGTTTGGAATCCGTTCTTTTGCAAATTTTTAACTAAATTGACCATTCCGGGAATTTCAACAATGGCCTTTAAGCGGGCTTGATCGAGCTGTTGAAGCCAATTAGCAGGGAGTTTCCTGCCTATCGATTGAGCATAAACTTGCCAGAAATCTTCTTCATTGCTGCCTTTCTTAAGGCAATGTTTAAGATTTTGGAGGGCTTCTTGTGCATGATCTGGGGAAATGGACAGAGAAGTAGCTACAAATTGGACGATCTGCCCCTTATCTTTCTTCGCAATCACTCCGCTAAAGTCAAAAACGATGGCCTTGACGCTTGTGGCCTGTGGCTGGGCGTGAAGAGAGGGTAAGCCAACTAAAACAAGCAAGAGGGTAAGCACTTTAAATAAATATTTACTTGCCATGGCAATTTCTCGCTTTAAGGGTTTTTTATTTGGGCGGATGCAGCAGGGGAAGTCGCTTCTTGATTGTCTTGAGAGATAATAATGCCTCTTTGTCTGAATTCGCGAATTAATTGATCGGCATTTTGAAACAAAATGGCATCTATTCCCATTGATTTGGCCGCTTCAATATTTTGAGGTTTGTTATCAATGAATAGGACTCTTTCCGGCGGCGCTCCTAAGGTATCCAGTAAAATTTGATAAGCTTTGGCATTAGGCTTATCTACCCCTATTTCATAGGATAAAAGGACAGGATCAAAGAGAGAGTAGTAGCCTAATTGGCGTTTTAGCTTAGCTTGGCTCATCCGTACATTGGAAAGAAGCGCTGTTTGATAGCCTTGCTTTTGAAGAGTCTTAACAACATTCACCATTCCCGGAATCTCTTTAATCGCTCTTAAGCGGACTTGGTCCAGTTTTTCTATCCACTGATCTGGTAAGCTTTTTCCCTTTGATTGTGCATACATTTTCCAAAAATCCTGTTCGCTACCCCCTTGCGTTAGATATTGCTTGAGCTCTGTTTGCGATTTTAGACCCTCTTCAGGGGAAATATCAAAAGTTTTTGCTATATAATTGCCAATTTCTTGCTTGTCTCCTTTGGCAATCACTCCGCCAAAATCAAAGACAATGATTTTAACTGGGGGAGTTTGAGCGGAAACTAGACTAGGCAGACAGGTTAAGCAAAAAAGAGGGAATAGAAATGAAAGAAATTTAAGCATATGCACTCCATTAATTGATTATTATTATATAATAATTTGTGAAATCGAAAACAAGACTCTCTTGCTAAAATTTACAATTTTAGCAAATTAATCATTTTAAGATTGCATCTATATAAAATAAAAGAAGTGCTGATAGACTGTCTACAATCGATAGATATTTAAATCAAAAAAGCCGCTAGCCCAAAACCTATTAAAATGGTGCCGGAGACTCGATTGATCCATTTAGAGACAGAGGAATTGAGCTTTTTTCTTAGCAGAGCTGTTGTACTGCTCAAGAGCAGCCACCAAATGGCAGATCCGATAAATACGCCTATTGTAAGTGTAAAGGCTGTATCTAGGCCGCTTTCATTTAAGCCTACCCCTAGCCCAGCATACACTCCGGCAAAGCAGAGGATTGTCAAAGGATTGGTGAGGGTAAGGAAAAAAGTCGTTAAAAAAACACGCCTTAAGCTGCTTTTCTTGAACCCATGCTGCTCTTTAATGCGATTGATCCGCAAGGTATTCCAGCCCAAATAGCATAAGAAAACTCCTCCGCTTAGCTGAAACCAGAATTGGTAATCCATAATTAAAGGCGTTAACGTTGCTATTCCAAATCCTGCAAGGGCGCCATATAAAGCATCGGCTAGGGCAGCGCCCATTCCCGTTGCAAAGCCATAACGCATTCCCCAGGAAAGAGAGTTGCGGATGCATAGCATGCCAATTGGCCCCACTGGCATAGCTATCAAAAAACCAATCAAGGTTCCTTCGGCTAGTAAATTAAATAGCATAGGTCCCTCTTTCAAAAACCAGCTTTAGAGATTTCTAGAGCGATTTCTCATCTTCCTGTTAATAAAATGAAAAGCTATAGCCTAGGGACACGCCCTAACAGGAGATGTCTATCTTAACTTTTACCTATAAATTTATTTTCATTAATCAGACTTATCCTTTGGACAATGTCTAATTAAGCAATCTGCGAGTCAAAGAATGCCGGAAAATCTTTTGAGCGGCCTATTCCATTCGCAAGATAGCCTAAGTTTAACGGAAGTAATGTTTTAATGAAACCAGCTGTTTAGAGATATCTTCGTTTTCTGAACTAGGAGATAAAAAAGAATTCGCGAAATTCTTGTTAAAATAGATAAGAGGCAAAGCTTCATAAATAACCTTCGAAAGTTTTATTTGTTTTGTAAGGTCTACTTAAGTTGTTTTTTAAAATAATTACATTTATCGCTTTCGTGAAAATTGAATGAGAAAGTATTATTAATGATTTAATTCATTCATATTTAATGAATAATAGCAGAAAAGGACAGTTGATCCAAATCCTGGATAGAGCGATGAAAGTTCATGAGAAAAGTTTTTATTTTGTACGGCATGGCGAGACGGATTTTAATCTTCGCCAGATCTTAACGAGTGAAGAAGATGTCTCTTTAAATGAGAGAGGAATCCAGCAAGCCAAAAGCATTCAATTAATTATTGAGAAGCTGCCTATTAAGACTATTTGCGTGAGTCCTCTTAAGCGGGCTCAAGAGACAAAAGCTATTCTTGCTGAACGACTTGCTTGTCCAACGATTATTATTGAGAATTTAAGAGAGTGCTCGGGAGATGTTTGGATGAGAATGACTGCTGGAGAGGGCATGCTTATCCCAGCTAGCTATTGTTCTGATGTAGAATATTTCTTTCGAAGAACAATTCAAGGCATCAATGAAGCGTTAAGCTATCCAGGGCCTGTTCTAATTGTGGCCCATGGAGGAATTCATTGGGCTTTATGCCACCATTTATCTATTCAGCATGAAAAAAAAATTGGCAATTGTATTCCTGTTCATTTTGATGCAAACCCTTTAGAGGGATGGAAGGCGACATGTCTTTCAGCAAAAAAGTAAAAGATTAATCAGGTATCTGCCAGGAATGTATTTCCTGAATTAGCTCGGCAGGTTTTTGGTTAAAGGTCGCTTGAGTGGTAAAAAGATCGTAAAGTCGTTTTTTGTCTTCTGGGCTTGCTAAATCCATAAAAGCTTTAAAAGGCTTATTTAAAAAAGGATTCAAAATTAGGCTTTCAATCAGTTCCTCATCATCATAATCAATGGCTTGCTGCATAAGTTCTTCAATTCGTGCATGGAAAAGAGGTTGTGCAATGATTTTTTTTGTGAGATAGGGATCTCTTGTCAGAAAGACTTCTCGCAGGACATCCCGAATGATATACGTGCTTACAAAAATTTGATCCGTCTTTGCATAATTAATGAGCTGATGGATGACCTCTTCTTTTAAAAAGGGATCAAGGAGCAGCTGATCGAGCAAATCGCTTTCATTTCGGCGAATAGATTCATAGATCACATGGCCAAATTTTCCTTTAAAAGCAGGCTCATTAGCGAGCAAAAGCCTTAACGTTTGGTCATGAGTGCGAATTTTGGAGAGGGCGATGCGTTTGAAGAAATCATCAGGGATTTGATCAAAGTGGGGATGATGCAAAAGAAGCTGGGCGGTTTCCCAATCATCGGCTGCAACAGCTTCCTCTAGAATTAAACCTACTTGCGGCCCTGATAAATGGCCAAAGACGGGATGATGAATTAATATTTTTAGCATAGGCGTGGAATGGATAGGGAAAGTTTGAGCAAGCGCGGTTGTAAGGCTATCCGTAGAGAGTTGATGATAATGCGGATGATGGACAAGCTGCTGAAAGAGCTTTGGCAGTGATAAGGAAACAGCTTTTTCCAGGAGCCATGCCAGCATAGTCGGCGATAAGTTTATATAGTCGGGATGCTTGTAGATTTGTTCGACTACATATCTTTCGATGTCTTCTTTTCTGCGGGCTCGATCATCTAAAAAAGATTCGAATAAACTTTGCAGTAGAACCTCTTCTAGTTGTGGAGTAAAGCGAATAGAGCGGATGGATAAATGGATAAATTTTTTATCTCGGCGTCTAAAGGCCCATTTAATCAATTCAGGAAAAACACGAGGCGCAATTTCGGTAAAATGAGGATACTTGAATAAATCTTCTAGCCATTCGCGGTCATGCGTGCGGATTGCGCACTTGATCTGGCCTTCTAATTGTTGATCCAGCTTTTGCTTAAAAAGCGGAATATGCAGCAACTGTGCAATTAAGTCTCTTCCTTGAGTAGCTAAGGCTTCTTTTACAATTAAGTCAGCTTGGACAGCTGATATATTTTCAAATTGGGCATGATAGAAGAGGGGCTGGATAGCATTCAAATCATTAAGGACTAATGCAATCAATGTCAAATTGCCAAGAGTGCGGGAAGAAATCCGATCGAATGAAGAATGCCTTAAAAATTGATGGAGGAGGTTTGTTTCATAAAGAACAGGGGAAATCTCATATAAGATTTCATCCAGCCCTTGCGCTGGCAAGCTTGAATAGTCAGGACTTTGCAAAAGCTCTTCAAGCTCGCGCCTATTTTGCGCATGAATCGCTTCTTTTAAAGAAGCGATTAAAGAATTTGCTTCATTCATAAGAATGACATAACTTTTTTTGCTTAGGGGTATATTAAAAACCGCTAAAGACCTTCATCCGAAGCTGTTTTCTCTCTAGCATTCGCATAGTGAGTCATTGTCTAATTGGCAACACGCCTAGTTATGTAGCTTTTTCATTAAATTCTAGCTATAAATAATTTGATAGGCATTAAAGGAGACGCTCGTTAATCCATTTATTGCAAAGCACAATTTTGAGCTGAAGGAAAGAATGCTTTTTCAGAACACTCTTCCTTATCCCCTATCTTCATTTTATCTATCTCTGTTCGCTCTTTCCTTTTAGAATGAAGGGAATCAGTAGCGGGATCCCTTCTCTGCTTTTCCTCTTTATTTTCTTTTTCTCTTATTCCATTCCTTAACGAATTGATCGTGGCTTTCGACAAAGATAATTTCCAATCTATTCCTTTTAAAAAGGCAAGCTCCATGTTATTTATCTCTTTTAAACTATAAGAAGAAGGAGGGAGATAAGAGAGAAAGTGTTTATTAAGAATGTTAAAATCATCTGACATTTTGATAACTATTATCAGAGCCGCAATTTGAAGTGAGGGAATAATAGGAGCCAATGTGTGGCGATTTAGCTCGTTTTGCAAGGGCAGCGAAATGCCTTGCTCTAGAAGATCTATCCCTAGCGCCAAAGAAAGCGGGCCTTCCGGTAGATGAAGATGGACTCCTGCCTGCAAATTCAAATCTTGGTCTTCTGTTAGATAAAGATCTAGACCTTGCATCCTCGTAAAACGGTTAACATAAGTCTCGACTAGCTTTTCATAAATAGCTGGATCATCGTATTGATCGCAAGTAGCCGTTCTCTTATTGGGGGACAAAGAAAATTCATGATCCATCCGTTCTAGATTAGCCCTTTCTTCAAAAATTTTATTTTTAAAAAATGTATAACAATTTTCTTTAGAGGATATGTAATCATTTCCTGTTCTAAAGAAAGGCTTAAGTAGCTGCATTTTCTGCTCAAAGCTAATGGGGGAATCTGGAAGCATGCAAATCCTTTCTGAATCAGTTAAATCGTGGACGCATTTTTCAACCGTTTCATTACCTTGTATGGCAGCATGTAAATGCCTTTGTGATGGTTTAGGGCTTTCTAATTCCCGTTCTTCCTCCTCTAGATAAGTGCTTAAACCAACGCTTAAGAAAGGCGGCAATTTTATTGGGCTGACATTCATATAAGAAATAGTCTCAGGGGTCTGGCCACAACTATACGGTTTGCTCGGACTATCTAAATACGGACTACTTTTTAAACAAAAAGATTTATGGGTTGAAATAACGCCTTCACTGGGTTGGCAACTGCTTTCAAATGGTTTAAATGGCAAAACAATTTCTCTTTCTAAAAGCGTATCGATTGGGGTTCCCCGTCCAATCTCCTCCAAGCATCTTTCTACCCATTCTTGACTTTCTTCCGGATAAAGAAAAGATATAAACGCAGCCTCTTCAGTTAGTAAATTTTTTAAATCGTGCAAAGACGTTATATAAACTTCGGGTTCAGAACTTATCTTAAACTTAATGGGTTCTCTTGTTAAAAAATTATAAAATAACCCGCTTAAAAAAAATTCGGATAAGGCCAATAGATGGGTCTTTGTTGTTGTTCCATCTCTATCCTCATGCTTAAATTCGAAAGAATGCCAAGGATATAAAAAAGTAGTATGAATACAATTAATGTTCATTAAATTTATAGTAAATATTTGTTTAAATTGATGTGATATTATCAAATTAATGTTAATTTTTTATTAAGAAATGGTTTTGTTAATTAATTGTTTTGATTTTTACTGCTATAAATTTATTTATTTTTTTAATTAATTGTTTTTATTGGTTGTGTTTTAATGTGAATAATAAACTGGTTTTTTTTGCTGTTTTTTATTTTTAAATAAAATTCGATCGGATTGATTTAACACCAAACTCGGGTTTTTAGATAATCAATCGAATTGATACTGGTTTCTGAGAGGGGATATTAACGCTAAGATTGGTTCTGGAAAAGAAGAGAGTTAACATCATCTGAAACCGCCTTAAGCTGCGTCACTCGCGTGACTTGTTTAATCTAGCAGGCCTTTTTCTTATGTATGCCATTCAAATTTGAGTTTTAAGAAATTCTTTTAGATTGGCTAACGCATTAGATCTTAACAGCTCTCAATTTAAAATTTTATATTGATAATTGAGCTTGATTTTTTTAATTCAATACTTTAAGAATAAAAAAATATTTTAGATGAGTATCCATCTGAGGGGAAAAGAAACGATCACAACACGCGCTATACAATTGGCCTGGGAATGCTTATAGGCAAGATTAGCAGTTTTTGAGGGTATATCGTCTAGCTAAAGAAACGATTTCATTAAGGCCTTTAGAAAGGTCCTGAATGATTAAATTTTTGTGTTGTCTGACTTTGAATTAAAAAATCCTAACTTTAAGGAGACTCCCTATGCAATTATCCATTAAAAAGAACTTGAGCGCATTTTTGCTTGCATTTGCTGCCGTTGCGACTCCTTCTCTTCAAGCGCAACCGATCGATCCAATCGTTCCTTTTGATCTAAACGAAGTTTTTCCCGATATCGTCGTCAATCCCGACGCGCCTGTAGAATTTCCTGTGAATCCTCAAGCCATTATTGGCGAAACGCTGGTTGAACTGTTTGAACAAGAAGCTATTTATGCACGCGCTGTTGCGAGCGCCATTATCAATGGAGCGCCTACTGCGGCTATTGATGCCCTCAATGCCCGCTTGACACAGAATGCTTTGGACATTTCTAATTTTATCGCTCAATTTTTCCCCAATAATCCTCAACTCTTCACACAATTAGCTATCGATTTAGCTGAGTATGTTGTTTTAGAGGAAGCCTTTACAGTGGCTTTAGTGGCTGGAAATACAGCTCAAGCACAGGCTATTTTAACTCAATGGCAAGCTCAAGGCGATGCGATTGCCGATTTGATCAGCAGCTTGGATCCTTCTGTTTTCTCTGATGCTGTATTACGCTCACTTTTTGATCAACATACTCAAACAGAAGCTTTCCAAATTGCTTTCTCTATTTTAGGAAACTATACAGCATCTATTCAATTATTTGACCAGTCTCGTGCGCAAATGATGCATATCGGGGCTTATATCGCTCGTGGCATTGATAGAGAATTTGTTAATCAAAGCAGCAGCCATCATCATCATTGATAAGATATAGGACAAATTTTCAGATATAGCTATTCCTTAAGCTAAACCGTTGAAGTTTCTAGGCTTTGTCGATCCTGAAAGGGATTTGGCAAAGCCTTTATGTTTTGGAACTTTTATTAACTTGAATTTTGGGGTTCTTTTTACCCTTGGGATTAACGTGGAAAGCTCCCGTCCTTTTTCATCTGCGAGAGCTTTGATGCAATTGAAAGGGAAAAACTCAACATTCAGGTCGTTAACCGACGGTCGATTTGAAAAGATTTAGTTTTGAGGAAGGGGATCATTTGCGCTATGATGATAAGGTGAACATAACCATTCATCTTCTTTTTCATGGAATGCCTTATTTTTTTAACTCCTCCTTCTGATTTTAAGCCTCGCGTAGAGGTCGCTAGTTGCTATTGCACTTATCAAGACAACATTCTTCTATTGCGGCGCCATCCCGCTAAATCCCAGGGGCATACATGGGGAGTGCCTGCCGGAAAGCTTGAGCAGGGAGAAGATTCTGTTTCCGCGATTATTAGAGAGGCTTTTGAGGAAATAGGAGTGGTATTGAGAAAAGAGGGCTTGGAAGAAATTATCACGCTTTATATCCGGCAGCAAATCGATTTTGTGTACCATATGTTCCATTATTCCTTCTCGCAGCAGCCGTCTATTGTCTTAGAGCTACGCGAGCATGATGAGTTCAAATGGGTCACAGTAGAAGAGGCTTTAAAGATGCCCTTAATGGCAGGGGAAAAGGATACCTTAGCCTTTTATCAAAAATTTTTAAAAGACAAGCCTTCCTAAGAAGGCCTTAATGATTTTCTCGTGAATGGAAGAGCGTAGCCCTAATTTGGCTTATTTCCAACTTTGAGCTAGAAGCAAGATAGGGCATGCCAGTTGAGAAGATAATCCATTTTTTCTCTTGCCTTATGAATCCGACGAAAAGGAAGAAGACTGAGTGGTGAGAGGTTTAAGGCTCGCCCCTTCCTTAAGATTCTTACTTGCCGGGTGTTTTTCTAAGTAAGCTTTAATGGCTTCAATGCGATGCTCGGGATAAGGATGGGTCAGTAACATTTCAGGCGTATGTCCACCTGGGACAGCTTTTTCCAAAATTTCCATGACTTGTATCATGGCTTCCGGATTATATCCCGCTTCTGTCATGAGCTGAAGTCCCCATTGATCGGCTTCCAATTCATCTTTTCGGCCATAACGCAATTGCGTCATTTGATTGACTACATTAGCGATCATGGCTGCTTGATATCCTCGCCCAGGATGCTGGCTATCACTTGCCCCTACACCCGTTGCCATCACAAGAATTTGCCCTAGCTGCCCTTTAGCCATTTGCTGGGCCGCATGCCTTTCTATGACATGGCCCATTTCATGGGAGAGAACCCCGGCCAATTGTCCCTCCGTCTGCAAGCGGTTGAAAAGTCCAAGCGTAATAAACACTTGTCCTCCAGGCAAAGCAAAAGCATTAATTGTTTTAGGATCGGCTAATAAGTGAAATTGGAATCTCCAGGGTCCTTTATGGGCAATGCTTTTGCCTAAAATTTCCTGGCCGATCTTTCGAACCTCTTGGGTGCGCGGGTCGCTGGCGGGAATTTCTCCTCCCATTTGGGCGGCCATTTCGGGGGCGGATTGCAAGCCCAATTTGATTTCCTGCTCGGGAGTCAAAGAAATATGCTGCTTTTCTCCAGTAATCGGATTTTGTTCCGTTTGGGTCATATACATTAAAAAGCCCACCGCAGCGATGATCAAGGCTAGGAAAATCCCTCCGCCGCCTCTTCTTCTTGGCTCGTTACCAGAGTCGTCAAATAGCCCCATGAAAGCCTCCTTCCGTCTTATTTGAAATTGGATATATCAAACCAGGCAAATTTCGGATAGATCTTCTTCAACAAATCTCTATTTGTTTAATATGGAAGACGAAAATTGCCAGAAAAGAGAAAAGGATAGGGGATTGTGAAGCGAAAGATATTCCCTACAAGGCATCCTGCAATTGCTAACGACCGAGATCCGAGTTTTCTCCTAGGAAGCCATAGGAAATAGCGGGCAATATCCATCCAATATTGTGATCTCCCTATTGCCTTATAGGGAGAAAATCACCTCAAGCAGAAGTAACTATGGGTTTTAAAACGGCAAGCAAAAAGGGGATTTTCATTGGCAAGATTGATCTGAAAGAAAGGAAAGGTTATAAATAAAATAATTGAACAAGTGAAAGAATTACTCTAACAATAGAAGGAGGGTACGATGAAAGGTTACTTTTTTCTTATAGCCTGTTTACTGAGCTCATCATCATTAATGGCCGATCCTTATGGATATGAAGGTTATTCTCAAAGGCCTGCCTATCGATCCGGCTCGTCTTGTCCTTGTGGATGCGGGTGTGTGGCTCCTTGCCATTGCGGTTGCGGCCAAGGCAAGCCTTGTGATTGTCCCGTTCCCACTCGTTCTCATTAAAAATCCTGAGGGCCTTGCTCGATAGGCAAGGCCTATCCATCCTTCCGCTTGACTTATCAAAGTAAAAATTAAAATTTATAGCCTGCATTATGAGTTGTTTCTTGCAGATATCTCATCATTTTGCTATCCGTTAATTCTTTTATATAAAAAAAACTAGAGTCGAAAAGACTCTTGCCATTAACCGCATTTACGAGAGAAATACTATGCGCTATGCGAGATATCTTTGGATTTTTTTATTGGGGTTGAATGGGACCGCACTCCAGGCAGATGAGCCCGATTATGGTTATGACAATGTATATGGGGAATTAAACCAAGGCAATTCTTCCTATTGTTGCGAAAATAGTTGTGAAAAAATCAATGAATGCGATCCCTGTGCAAGCGAAACGTCTGTAGTAGACCAACAGCTAGAACGAGATTTTGATCTTTATAGACAGGTCCATCCTGAAATTTATAATGAAAATGAATGGTGTGAAGCAGATCCCGAGACAGATTGCGAGTTTGCCCGTTCTCATCATTTATGGGGGATATGGTTTCCGGAAGGACCTCCTTTATTCCGTCCGCTCCTTGCCGATCCTAGGCAGGCGACTTATTCTGTTGGCTGGCGTTTCAATGACCGTGTAATCGAGAAGAATGTCATTGATGTCTCTTTTTGGGATACATTTCCCATCTTCCGATGGGTGGATGTGTGGTGCTGGCACGGGGATCTTCAATTAGATCTTGAAGGCGGCGTATGGGCTATCTTTGATCCGCTTCATGATTCATCCCCCCTTGTTGATGCAGACTATTATGTCGGTTTTCCATTGACATATGCCTTTGAAAATTGGGCTTTCCGTTTAAGGGGTTATCATATTTCTACGCATATTGGAGATGAGTTTTTATTAAACCATCCCCACTTTGACCGCCGCAATCCAAGTATTGAAGCGTTTGATTTTTTTGTATCCAATCAATTCACCAGAGAAATTCGCCTCTATGGAGGAATCGGTTGGGTTGCCTGCCAGGACGATTCTTTTAGAGTCGGGGAAATTTATCTTCAGGCTGGATTGGAACTGCGCCTGCCTCAGCTAGGCTATCGCGACTATTGCAACCGCCTCTATGGCGAACCTTTTTTTGGCATGAATTTTTACTATCAGTCGCATTTCAAACGGCATATCAACAATACCTATGTATTGGGCTATGAATGGGGAAAGGTATCGGGAAACCGGCATAAATTCCGACTCTTTATTGAGTACCATGATGGCTACTCTTTAGATGGTCAATTTTGCAAGCATCCTACCCATTATTTTAGTGTAAGAGGCTCTTACGGATATTAATGATATGAACCCAGACGAGCCAGGCCCTTTTGATAAAGATACATTGGAGAGCAAAAGCTCTCCTTCCCAACCCTCTTCTCCGCCGCCTTTATCGGAGAAGGATTTTATTCAGGAAAGCCCGTCTCCGGCAGCGGGTTTTCCGATTTGGCTATGGATTTTCTTAGCCACTGCTGTGATTGCAATTATTTGGGGGATGACGGGATGGTATCAAGGAGTTGTTCAAAAGGAAAAAAAGGTAGAGCCTTTTCTTGACGTCAGCAATCGGGATTTCTCTGTCTTTTTATGGCAATTCCCTTCTTTTTTGCGTTCCAATGTTTCTAATAAAACAGGTTATTTGCCAGGGTTTTTATCAACAAAGGAGACGTTGAACTTGAGTTCTACGGAAGACCTTGTCTCGGCTCCTCCGGATCTTCTTTTTCTCTATCATACCTGGAAGCGTTTATTGGTCCCTAATTTCATTCCGCGCTCGATTGCTCCTGGGGAATTTGAGGAGTTTTTACAGCAAGTGGAGGAATGGCAGCCTAAAAACTGGAAAAAAGCTCCGGAAGCCTATGTTCAGCTCATTCAAAAAGAGGAATATAAAAACCTAAAAGACTTGCAGACATTGCCGGATTCCACTTTGCCTCTTATCGTCCGCCAAGCTTTTCAAGGGTGGAAAAATTATTATAAAGAAGGCTCTCTTATCAATGAAATCAGTCCAACCATTAGCCAAATCCTAAGCTTTTTAAAAAAATATCCTAACTATAGGCGCAATTATTGGCGCAATATTGAAAAAATTGCCAATCAAGACGTAGCAGGGCTTGACTATTTATCTATTTTGCTAACCAAGTCCTCTAATTTGGATGAAAAAGTGCCGGTCGATCAAGTGGCTCCATTTCTGAAAGTTGCGCTTTTCAATGCCGAACAAGCAGAAAAGGAGCAGGCAGAACGTTAAATCCTGTAAAAAATGATTAGCGGTTTTAATGCATCCCTTAGAGGGGAAAATCGTCGCGAAAAAGCTTAACTGGCTTTTGTATATTCTTTTGGGTTCTGGTTTATCTTTTTAAGCAGCCGGCATAGAGAGGGGCTTTTTGGCAGCTTTCTTCAAAAGTCTGGCTGTAAGCCATTCCAAGAATAAATAAGAACCAACGCCTATCTAGCAAGGACCCGAGCAACTTTGCCACAATTTACTTGCTAAGTCACTGCGACAAACCCTTCTTCATAAATGGGGCCATTTTTGCCGATTTGCAAGGCGCCTGAAAAATAGTCTCGATAGACCTTTAAGCCCTGTTCCGCTTTTTGAATGCAATAGAAACAATTGCTCAGCCATTCTGATCCCTTGATTGTTCCGCTGTGCAAATTGCATTCGAATCGATTTGTAATTTTTTTGTGCCAATACTCGGCTTCTCCAAATAAAATAATGGGTGTGGCATTGACAGAGCCGACTTTGCGCCTGACTTCTTCTAGGCAATACTCAAAGTCTGTTCCAACGCCTCCCATTAGAAAAATGGGAAAGTCCAGGTTGAATTCCGCTTGCCTTTCTACCAGTTTATCTAAACGGTAGGTCATTTTGGCTTCTATATAGGGATTTTGCAGCTGTTCGTTGACGACCGAGGCATCTTTTTGCCGGAAATCGACTATATTCGCGCACGATAAAATATTGAGCTCCTTGGCAATGCGGTTGCCCACTTCCATCGCTCCCGGCCCCCCGCCTGTCACTAGGGCAAGAGGTGTATTTTTGCTAAGGAGGGGATGGTTCATTTCGGCCCGCATATCTAAAATTCCCTGAAGGAGCTTCTGCAGTTCCTGGCCAAAATCTCCGGCAACTAGATTGGATCCATAAATGCCAAAGACAGTTGATTTTAGAAACATGTCTACTTTATTAAGGGGCACAAAAAGGCCGGAATCGCGATCCGGTTTTTGAATGTATTGCAAGATTTGCCCGCTTATCTCGTCGACCCAAAAAACGGGGATGGCAAATTTTTCCAAGTCATGAAGCAATGCCCGATCTTCCGCAGAGAAAAAATTCAGTCCAGACAAGGAAGGATATTGAAAGTAAATGCCCTTCAGACAGCGCTGGACTTGATCGCTCAAAAGCATACGCTTCATCAAAGGGGAAGGAAAATAGCGGGTTAATAAAATGCCTTGGCTAGTGATTCCTCCGCTATCAATGCTTTTTAAAAATGGATAAGAGGGCTGTTGCTCGATATAACGCTCAACCATCAAGGCCTGCCTGGTCCCATGAAAGGGGCCGGGAAATTCATGAAGGCGGGTCTCGCGGCTAATCCAATCTTCCGATTTAAGAGATTTAAGCTGCTGTCCTTTCACAATAAAAACAGCCGCCCGGTTCTCAAGGGGAAGGGGAGCGGTCGCAAAGGCTTCGAACAATGTTTTGCTGTCTTCTAAACAGGTTTGCAGCTGATCGCGGTCGGAAAAGAAGACGTGCTCACGATAAGGCTCAAGCGTATAGAACTCTAAAGGAATATCGGTGATTTCTCTTTTACTATTCCCAAATAGCTCATAAATATCCCCGGATGCATACGTATCAGGCTGCAAAATTGAAGCAGACGTATGGTGATAGCCTGGCGAAAGGAGGTTATCTACAACGCGCGCAAAAACTGTCCTAATATGCAAGGGAAGGGTGCGGACGAGAAGGATTTCATTTTCGTTTACATTTCGCGTCATTAGCGGCTTCCATTCTTGATGTAAACGAAGGATGTCCCTCATTTTTGATCCCGTAACCAACGCTTTGGATAAGGTGGGAAGGAAGCCGTAGATGGAGGAATCGTAGATGACACGTCCATTCTGCAAAGTCAGATAGGCGACTGTGCGGCCGTCCACTTTATCTAAAATAAGGTCGTTACTGCCATGCAATCCGCCTAATGACAGCAAAGGCTGCCCCCAGCGATCCGAACGACCAAACATACGGGCAAGATAGTCAGGATCGCGAACGCGGCGGCGTTCGTCAGCAGCAAATAGCTTCCCGATCGAAGACCCAACCTGCAAAAGCTTCAACATTTCTACCGCTATTGGCCCTATGGCATGCAGCTGAACTTGAACCTGCGCGCATTGATTTTTTAAGTCGAGCTCAAAAGCGATTCCGACTCCATCTAATCCCAGCTGGGCAAGGGTGCTCTTAATGTTAAAATAAATCGATTGAGGTTCAATATTAAATCCGACAAAGCGAGGCGAAATATTGGGAATAAAAACAATTGCCTCTGCCGTTGTTTCATTAATATGCGTTAAGTTCGTAATTGAACCATCAGGTGTGGCTAAATCGTATTGGCTAAAATCTAAATAGTTTTCCATGGCTTTGCATTTATCCTTTTAAGAGCAAATTCGAAGGCAGTAGCAAGCAGAGAGCAAAAATCAAAATACAAGATCTCTTGTTTTTCATCTACTTTGTAATTGCTTCTCTATTAACCTGCGTGTGGAGTTTTTTTGCCCTTTTGACTAACGTGAAAGCTCTTGCAGCTGAACAAATGGCAAGGCAGTGCCTATTTTTTTATATTGACCGCTCTGCCATTTGTTCATTTTCGAGGCTTTGACGCATTCCAAAGAGCAGAAAAACTCCACGCTCAGGTGCTTAATCTTTTTATAAAAAATGGAAATCCATAATTAAAAGAGGCGCAGCCTAATCCTTCCTTAACTCGCCTACTAAAATTCTTTAATTTTTAATTGGATGCAGTCGATGTGACAAAACCAACATTTAGGCGTGAATATTCGCTCTTTTTCAATGACTTAAAATTTACGTTCTCGAGAAAGAAATCGCTCAATTGCTTTTCTGTTAAACGAAAGTGTATGCTTTTTGTATGCCTTTTTGCCTTAAATCTTCACCCTAAGATTTTAAAAATGTGGAAATTTTGTAGACGAGGTATTTGTAACTTAGGGCTTGCCCTGAGAGGAAACCAGAGGTGTAAAGCTCTATTCAAGAAGAAGAAAGGAAATGGTTGTTTTATTAAACAATTAACAGTCAGTTATTTGTGATGATTTGATTGAAGGGGTTGAAAAACAGATCTTTAAGAAAGGGAGGGGAAGGGGTTAAATTCAAAAAATGTTCATAACATAGGAAAAATTTGAAGTGTGCGTTAAAAACTGCTTAGGCTGAAGCCTAGGATAAGAGGCATATTAAATCCAATTGCTATTAGGAGAAAAGAACGCGAATCTAGGCTATTAGGTTTTTAATACACTCTCTAAGAGCAAAACCTCCAAACGCAGGTTAATAGGGATGTTTTTGAAGAGAAAATTTTTCATGAAGCAGTAAAAAGCTAAATATAAGTGAGGTATAGCTAGGTTTAACTTTTATCGATTGAGTATAAGGTTTTTTAAATTTTATTTTATTTTGGATAGATTTGGGCTTTTACATAAAAATATCCTTGTGCCATAATTGTTTTTTATTTGTTTTAGAGCTGTTTTTAGTTATCAGGAGGATTGTTATAAGAGACATTCTCTGAATTCATAATTTCTTAGCCTGCGTTGCGAGTTCCTAGAGAGAAAATCATTTCGAACAGGCCGGTAGCAATTCAGAATGTCTCTAAAGTCAGTGTTTCGAATGAATAAGGCGAAAGATTAGGCTTTTTCAATAGCATGCCGTAGACAATCTTCTCAGTTTGCAAGCGAATAGGTAAGGCGCTCCAAAAGGATAAGGCTTATCGAGATGGATACAAACAAGATTCCGCGAAGCTGTGGGACACATGACGGGACTTTTCATGCTGATGAGGTGACTGCATGTGCCCTATTAATGCTTTTTAATTTGATTGATGAAGATAAGATCATTCGCACGCGTGATTTGCATCTTTTGAGCACGTGTGAATATATCTGCGATGTAGGAGGCGTGTATGATCCTGCTGCTAAGCTCTTTGATCACCATCAAGCAGATTATCAAGGGCCTTTAAGCAGTGCTGGAATGATTTTAAAATACTTAGAGGAACGGGGATTTTTAAAGCCGAACGAGTATGAGTTTTTCAATCATACGCTTATCATGGGGGTAGATGCTCATGATAATGGGCGCGATCCGCTTATTCCGGGCTATTGTTCCTTTTCGCATGTTGTTTCGAATTTTACTCCTATCCGCTATGATTGCGAAGCAGACGAGCAGAATCAAGCTTTTCATCAAGCGTTGAAATTCGTTTTTGAGCATTTGCACCGCTTATGGGAAAGATTCAAATATACGCAATCGTGCCGAGAAATTGTTGCGGATTGCATGGCCAAGTCGCAGGAATGCTTAATTTTTGATCAAAATCTGCCTTGGCTGGAAATCTTTTTTGAGCTTAATGGAGAGGATCATCCGGCCTTATTTGTCATTATGCCATCGGGCGGACATTGGAAGTTGCGAGGAATTCCCCCCTCTTATCAAGATCGGATGAAAGTTCGATTGCCTCAGCCTAAAGAATGGGCTGGCTTATTGGATGAAGACCTCAAGCGTGTATCCGGTATTCCTGGCGCCATTTTTTGTCATAAAGGACGTTTTATTTCTGTTTGGGAAACACGCGAAGATGCATTAAAAGCTTTAGAATATACGCTAAAACAAGCGAAGGAGTCTGTTTATGGCAACGATATTTGCAAAAATTATCAAGGGGGAACTTCCGTCAGAGAAAGTGTTTGAAAATGAGCGTATTTTAGCCATTAAAGACATTCATCCCGTGGCCCCCGTCCATCTTCTTATCATGCCTAAAAAAGAGATTCCCGACTTGCAATCCATCACGGCAGCCGATCTTCCCTTGATAAGCGAAATCATGGCTGTAGCCCAGCAATTAGCGAAGCAGTTTCATATTGAAGATGGCTATCGCTTGTTGACCAATAATGGGTCGAATGCGGGACAGATTATCTTCCATTTACATTTTCATCTCATTGGCGGCAGGCGCTTGGGCTCTATTGCCTAACCTTCCAATAGGATTGTCCAGGCCTATTAATTAGTTCTCTTAACATTCATATTTCCGGAAATAAAGGATCGAAACGCTGGTATGCCACTATTTACCTTAGACCGTTCTCAGACAGCTTTGCTAATTGTAGATATGCAGGCTAAAGTGTTTGCTTCCGTTGAACGAAGCGTAGAGGCTTTGGAGGGGATTTTTAAAATTATCAAGGGATTTGAAATCCTTGGCCTGCCCATGCTGATATCCGAACAGTATCCTCAGGGATTGGGTGAAACGCTAATGCCTATCAAAACATTGTTGGGGAAGGCTTATCAGCCTTGGATTAAATCTACATTCTCTTGCTTGGACGATGAAGCGTTTGCCCAGCATTTAAGCGGTTTGCCTTATCAACAATGGGTTGTAGTGGGAATCGAAGCCCATATTTGTGTCTTGCAAACAGTAAAAGGGCTGCTGCAAAGAGGCAAGCAAGTCACGGTTCTCAACGACGCGATTGCCTCACGCTCTATTTATGATTTCTCCACGGCGATTGCCGAAATGCGGGATGAGGGCGCGCGAATTAGCTGCGTAGAAACGGTCCTTTTTGAATTGCTTAAAGATTCCCGCGCTGCTGAATTTAAGTCTCTTAGTCAGCTGATCAAATCTAGCTGCTGTGCGAATGCTTAAAGAGTGTTCGATTATTATGCAAGCAGCCAAGCGGCATGGCCACATGGGCCTTAGCAAAAGGGAGCATGACCGAGAGACTCTATTCAATAGAAAGAAGCGTTTCTTGCGGAGGCAAACATATTTTCTGTTTAGCCTGCAATGGCCAGCCTATTTGATCGTCATCTTCGCAGCCTCTTTTTTTTCCTTTTCCCTTTTTGCAGATCCATTATCAGATCCTCAAATAAGGGCTAGGAGGGTGCAGGCCCACTTTATCATCAAAGACTTTGCCTCTGCATATGAAGAGGCCAGGCAAGCGCTTGATCTTTATCCTCGCTGCGACTTTGTTCATGAAGCTTATATTCGGTCTTTAGCCCATTTAGGCTGGGAAAAAGAGATGTTAAGGGCTTGGGATGATTATCGATCGGCATTTCCAGAAAAAGAGTTGCCGCGTAAATTAATTGAAGAGATGGCTTGGGGAATATTAAATAAAGCATCGCACTCTTCTTCGTTGATTATGCGCCAGATGGCATTATTGGCAGCTTTTTTTGCTCAAGATACAAAAGGCGTCAATATTCTTTTTCAAGGAATGAGGGATCCCAATTATGCCATCCGAGCTGTTGCTGTCAAATTGGCTGGCCATTTGCATGACGCCAAGCTTGTCAACGAAGTGAAGCGTCTTTTTAGGGAAGAGAAGATGTGGCTTGTGAGGAAGGAGGTCATCGAAGCGATCGGACGAATGAAAGTAGCCGAATTGCAGCCGGACTTGGAAGCCCTTATTGCATCGAATGAAAGCTTAGCTGAAGAAAAAGCGCTGGCGATAGAATCCCTTCTGGACATTTTAGATGAAATTCAGCGCCATGAGATCGTCCGCCTGGCTTCCAGCAATCGGGCGGGATTGCGCTTGCTGGCTTGCCAAGCCATCGCTCACTTTCAGTCTATGCGAGATTTAGATCAGTTGATCCTTCTTTCCTCTGATTATCAGCCGGACGTGCGCACGGCTGCCATTCAGGCATTGGGATTGCTTAGGCCTAAAGAGGAGAAAGAGATTGTTTTGGATTTAGCCAGAAGGGCAACTAAAGATGCGAACTTCAAAGTTGGCATTTCTGCCGCCTGGCTGTTGACGCTTTATGCTCCCGAAGAGGGACAGCAAGCCTTTTATGCCTATTTGGCAAGTGAAAGGCGAGAGGTGCGCGTGCTTGCTGCCGCGGCTTTGGCAGCAGCAGGGAAATATGGAGCTGACTATGCGTTGCAACTTTTAGACTCTCATTCTGATCCCTATGTTCGTTTAAATTTAGCCCTTGGATTAGTTGGGCAGCGGCTGGCGAGTGCCAAAGCGGCTTTTATGATAGGGCAAATTATGGATCAGGAGAAAGAACGCTGGTGTGAGATGGATTGCGGGATATTTTCTTCGATAAACAGCCGGTCGCTGAAAAAAGGGGAAAGCGGGCTTTCTACTCCCGAAACGGACAATCAGCTTATCCGCTTAAAACTATTCAATATCTTAGCGATTTTAAAAGCTCCGCATGCTCAAGAATCGATTCGCCAGTTTTTATCCGAGCGGTCTTGGGGTGTTTCGGCAATGGCGTCTGCTTTGCTGCTTACGGAAGGAGATGAGGCTGCCATTGATTTAGTTCAACAGCTTTTGCAAGATCCTCAGGCCAAAGTCCGCATCCAGGCCGCTCTTGTTCTCTCTTTATGGTCGCACGAAGAAAGCCCGATTAAGGTATTGGAGCAGGGGTATCAAGAAAGCGATAAAGAGACAAAGGCCAAAATTTTGGAAGGGTTAGGGCGGATTGGATCGATGACCTCTGTGCCTTTTCTCATTGAAGCCCTTAAGGAGCCTTCTCAGACTCTTCGCTTGATCGCCGCAATGGCCTTAATCCAGTGCTTAAACCATTAATTCTCGGAGTCAATAATAGCACGAATGAAGAAGGTTTTGCCCATTACATTCTTTTTAATAGCCTTCCTTATAAGTTGGGAGCTGTTTAATTATTTTAATCATGATTTCATTTTTGTCATTCCCTCTCCATCGCAAGTTATTCTCCGCTTATGGGATAAAGCTGACCGCTTTGGGTTTCATACGATTGTTACGCTAAAAGAGATGGTCGCTGGATTGGCGATAGCCTTGCTGGCGGCTTTCCCTTCTGCCTGGATAATGGACCGCTCGCGATTGGCCTCTTCCGTTTTGCAGCCCTTATTCATTTTAGTGCAGTGCATTCCGATGTTTACCTTAGCTCCTATTATGGTGGTATGGTTTGGCTGGTCTTTTACCGCGATTGTCATTCCAACAGCTTTGATGGTTTTCTTTCCTTTGACGATTAACATTTATCAAGGATTGCGCTCTGTTCCCCAAGAATTTGAAGATTTTTTTAAAACGCATCAAGCGACAACTTGGCAAGTCTTGACAAAGCTAAAGCTGCCCTGGGCGCTGCCCCATTTTTTCAGCGGATTGCGCCTGGCAGCAGCTATTGCAGGCATCGCTGCAGTGGCGGGAGAATGGGCAGGCTCTCAAGAGGGATTAGGGGTATTGATGATGGAAAGCCGCCGCGATATGGATTTGGAAACAAACTTTGCCGCCCTCTTATGCTTGACGCTGCTTAGCTATCTCTTTTATTTTATCACTGTCTCTTGTGAACGCTTAGCTTCGCAGCGGCGGCCATTAAAACTATTGATCAAGCAGGCGTTCCTCTCAAGGTGGGCCAAGTCTTTTCTTATCTTGACCGCAAGCGCAGCCTTTATCTATAGCTGCCAGCGCAATGCCGGTTCGGGGCAAGTCCGCTTAGTCTTAGATTGGCTTCCCAATCCCAATCATATTCCGCTTTATGTCGGGCTAAAGAAAGGATTTTTTCAAGAAGAGGGAATCAACCTGCAGATCCAAAAGTTGCAAGAGCCCGGCCATTCGACCACTTATTTGCTCTTGGAACAGTGCGAGATTGCGCTATCTTATATGCCTCATACCATCCGGACTTTCCAAAAACAGGCAGAGCTTGAACCCATTGGCATTCTTATTCAGGAGCCTTTAAACGCCCTCATTTTCCGCGATAAAGAAGGCGTTCAGCATTTGCAAGATTTGAACTTAAAGAAATTTGGCTTTTGTACAGGGGGAAAGGAAGCGCAAACCTTGCAAGCGCTTTTGTCTAATCATTCCATTTATCCGAAAGAATTGCTTAATGTGGGGTTTGATTTGGTCACCTCGCTTGGAATGAAGAAAGTCGATGTCATTTATGGCGCTTATTGGAATATTGAAACGGCGCATTTGCGTAGCTTGGGAATCCCTACGCGGTTTTTCAAGCTGACCGAGCTTGGAATTCCTTCCTATTATGAATTGATCTTTCTAGCAAATAAGAAAACCCCTTATTCTCAGCCTTTTTTCGTTGATCGATTTAAAAAAGCCTTACAAAAAAGTATTGATTATTCTAGATTGCATCCAGATGAAGCCTTTGCCATTTATTGCCATTATCAGCCCGATAAAAGTGAGAAAACGCGCCAGTGGGAACTGGAGGCATGGCAACTGACTATTCCTACGTTAGCCGATCAGCAAACAATTTCTCCTGAAATTTGGCACGCATTTGAGTTTTGGCTGCGCGCTCATCAATTATTGTAATAGCTTGATTTTGAATTTTTCTGCCCTTTGACACACACCAAAGCCGAAACATTCAAAATCAGGTTGATAAAGGGAAACTAGCATGACATTTGAAGAAAAACTAAAAGACGTCCAGCGCGACTTGAAAGAACAGGATGTGCAAGGGTGGCTCCTATATGATTTTAAGCGATGCAATCCGTTAGCCTATACTTTTTTGGATATTCCTCCTGGTAAAATGCTGACAAGGCGTTTTTTTTATTGGATCCCTCAAGAGGGCAAGCCCATCAAAATCGTCTCTCTTGTCGAACCTTACGTGCTCGATCATCTGCCGGGAATCAAGCAAGCCTACAGGGGATGGCAAGAATTGGAAAAAATTCTATTTTCCCTTGCCGTCACGAAGCCGAAAATTGCCATGGAATATTCCCCTTATAATGCCTTGCCGGTCCTTTCTCGAGTAGATGCAGGAACTGTTGAATTGATGCGCAAGGCAGGCTCTGAGATCGTCAGTTCGGCCAATCTATTGCAGCGTTATACAAGCGTGTGGACGGAGGAACAAGTAAAAAGCCATCTAGAGGCAGCTGCTGTCCTCGAGGGCATCGCCGATCAAACATGGAGCTTGATTGAGAGTAAGCTTTCTTCTCGTGAAAGAATTAATGAATACCAAGTGCAGCAATTTATGCTCGACTTAATGAAGAAAAAGGATTGCCTGACCTCTGATCCTCCCACATGCGCCGTAAACGAGCATTCGTCAGATCCCCATTACAGCCCTTCCAAAGAAAAGGCCAAAGAAATCAGGCCCGGGGACTTCATTCTTCTCGATCTATGGTGCAAGCGCAATCAGCCCAGGGCCGTGTATGCCGATATCACGCGTGTAGGAGTTGCGGCTTCCAAAGCGACAGATAAGCAAAAAGCCATTTTCCATATTGTAAAGGAGGCCCGAGACCTTGCAACTGCTTTTATTAAAAAGCATTACGAAGAAGGGAAATCCCTTCAAGGGTGGCAGGTCGATCAAGCGTGCCGAGATGTCATTGAAGGGGCCGGATATGGCGCTTACTTTATTCACCGGACAGGTCATAATATCGGAGAGGACGTCCATGGACCGGGGGCCAATCTGGATAATTTGGAAACGCATGATTTCCGCTTCTTAATTCCCGGAACTTGCTTTTCTGTCGAACCGGGAATTTATCTTCCAGGGGAATTTGGTGTGCGAATGGAATACGACGTATACTTGGACCCTAACGGATATATACGCATTACTGGCGGAATTCAAGAAGAGTTAGTTTGTTTAAATAGACTGGCGTAGAAGGGCTAATCGTCTATATTCGAGATTATTTCTCACTAGGAAGAATGCAAGCCTAGACCAGGATGGATTCGACGGTAGCCTCTAAATATTTAAAGTTAAAAGAGGAAGGATGAAAAATCAATTGTTTTCTTTTCAAGTGAATCGTTGGGTTGTCATCTTGTTTTGGATTGGCGTATTAGCTATTTTCCTAGTGATCTATTTTTTTTATCCCTCTTTATTTAATCAAATGCGGCAAGTCTCTTATCAGGATACGCCTTACGTTGATACGCCAAGAAATCCGCCTTAACAACCTGCGTTTTGCCATCCGTTCAAAAGACAAAACCAAATTCAGTCAACAAAGAAAAGTGGGCTGCTGTTCGATTAATCTGTCGGGGAGTAATTGAGCAGGGCTTGTAGTTCGGTCTGTAAATGCCCCATTTTGATAAAATCGGATTTGAAGTCGCTCGAAAGCGTCCATTTTTTATAAATCCGCTTTTGGGAAAGCAGGAATAGGTGCTGGGATAGGGAAAGGGCATCTCGGAAATCATGGGTAACCATTAAAATCGTTGTGCCGTATTTGTCTCTCACTTGATGCAAGAGCTGATAGAGATGTTCTCTTAGGCCGACATCCAAAGCGCCAAAAGGTTCATCCAAGAGAAGGATCGGCCGTTTCTGCAGCAAGGAGCGGGCAAGAGAGACCCGCTGCCGCATGCCTCCAGATAGTTGTTCGGGATAATAATTTAAATAAGGGCGAAGCCCCATTTCATCTAAGAGACGGTAGGCTTCTTCTTGTAAGGCTTGAGGATTAGGATGGAGTCCCAGTTCGGCTACAAGCATGACATTTGCAAGGACAGTACGCCAAGGAAGTAAAAGATCTTGCTGCATCATATAGGCAATACAGGAAGTCCGCTCAGGTGAATCAAGGGAATGGCCATTAATGTAAATGCTTCCCTGATGGAGCGGCAATAAACCGGCCAATAACTTAAATAAAGTAGACTTTCCTGAACCGGAAGCGCCGATTAAGGTTCCGATATCTCCTTGGCCAAGGCTTAGGTGAAGATTGTCTAGAATGATCTTATTCGAATAAGAAAAAGACAGGTTCTCAATAACCAAAGACATAAAATTAACTAGAATAAAGTCCATCTCATTAATAAGGCTTTCAATCGCTGCGAAAGAACCCCTTCTTTATTAATGATAAGGTGAATAATAAAAAGAATTAATAAGAATTGTCTTCTTACTGGCTTAAAACGTCAATCATTAAATGGTCGTCAATCAATTTTGGTGTCTTTTGTAGTGGCAATAGCGATACCCTAGGTAGTCGCCCATTCCATGAATTGGGCATGGTAATGATTCAGATGAGCTAAATCCGTTTGTAGTTGTTGGAAACGATCCCTAAGTTGGGCAAGATCGCTTTGAAGTTCCAACTTTTCAAAGTCATCTAAATTTTTTTGCTCTAATTTCGTCTCAAGCGTCTTTTGTCTATCGCGCATAAACTCTATTGAATTTTGTATATTCGATCGATAGTCGGAGCTCGCGTATTCTATTTCATCATTGTGGCCGAAAGCGTTGAGGCTAATAAAGCTGACATCTTTTTTCTGCCACTCCTCAGACTTGAAAATAGATAGCAGCCGATCGCGCAGCCTTCCTTGACCTTTCATTAAATCATCTTGTTCCCCGGTTGCAACGATGACCTTACTGGCAAGCCTGTTTTTGGAAACCGCTTGCTCAGCATCCAGAGTATTCAGTCCGATCAACTTTAGGGCGATCGATCCAATTGTAAAAAGATTCTTATTTGCTTGGCCTGAAATAAATCCTTGCAAAGAAGAGAAGGAATGATGGTTTGTATAAAGGCCGATGCCCCCCTTGGGAAGAGCGCCTTCCTGAATGAGCTCTTTTAATGCCGTTGCGCTAATTCCTCCTCCCAGGGAATGTCCATAGACAGCCAATTTTTGGGGATTATCGGGACAGAAACGTTGGGAGGCATATTCAATGGCTGCTTTACAATCTGTAACCGCTTCTCCGGTTGTGTTCTCTTTTCCAAGACTATGTCCGATTCCACGAGGATTATAAAGGACGACATTGACGCCGTATTCCTTTGCATAGGCCTTGGCTGTTTCATAGCTCAGCTCATAAGTCATTAAATTTCCTTGCGACATAACTAAAACAGGGCGATTTTCTCCTTTATTCGGCCCGCCATAGATCACGCAGCCATCGAGCTGTTGATGATCGGATGTAAAAATGTTAATCCGCTCGGCATTTCCCAACTGAATGTCTTCTTCAACTGCCCGCATGGCTTCAGAGACTTTTTCTTGGTACCGAAGCGTATTATACGCTTTTTCGGCCTCTTTTGTTGCGTTCGGTTTCTTCATTTCCATCTTGGCTTTTTGGAGAGCTTCAGGGGTTGCTGCAGAAATGGCTTCATACGTTAATTCTTTTGTGGCTGGATGAATGAGATTCCGCACAATTGCTGAGCCAATAAGGGATGTCTTCGCTGCAGCTTGCAGAAAGATAAGTTTGATTTTGCTGGAGAAGGATAGGGTAGCTATGTACTCTTTTAAGGAAGCTTCTTTGGAATCTAAAAGCTCTGTATGCAGTTGGGCGCTTGTTTTCTGCAATTTAGTGTTTTTTATTTTATCTTCTATCTGCTGCATTCCTATAAATGCATTCAATTTATTATCCGAGATCGAGCTGAATTGCCGAATCAATTCGGATCGCTTACTCGTCAATTCCTCTTTCTCTTTACTGTTAGTTTTCTTTTTTTTCAAAATTGAAGCGTTCTCTTCCGGCGTTTGGCTAAGTTCATGGCGCGAGTCTAATTCTTTCTCCTTTTCCTCTAATTGTTTTATCTGAGCACTTATCTCTTGATACTCTTCCTCTATTTGCTTCTGCTTTTGGTTAAATGAATTAATTTTGTCTTCTAATTGATCTTTTGATAATTGCAAGGGCGCGAGCATGTGGCTAATATTTTGCGCCTGATGGGAAAGAATCGCCCTTCGATCAGCAATTTGAGCCATTTGATTCCCAAAAGCCAGATGAGTAGCGAATTGATTCACTTTTTCACTCATCTTTTCCAGCATGGAAGAAATAAAAGATTTACCCCGGGCTTTGGGGCTTTCTATCGCTTGGTTCTCGGCTCCAGGAGCTTGGTTTTGAATGGAATGAAAAGAGGGAGGAATGTCAGTCATATTGCCTTACTAATTTTAATATCGATAAAATTACATTTTGTAGTATATTCTTTTATTATTTTAACTTTTTTTAATTATCATTATCAAATTTATTTTTTTAATTGTTGTAATAATGTTAGCAAACTAAATTGATCTGATAACAATATTGTTTAAGCAGTTGTCGTCAAACTCTGGTTAATAGGCTGGATGCGGGAAAGTAATCTCGAGGATAGACAATGAGCAATAAGCGACAGTTGATAAGGAAGAATATGAGTTATATCCATTCGCTAGTTTTGCCTTTGTCCGAGAGGAGGAGTGGGGATTTTGAAGTTGCTCGCCGTGCGCGGTCGCATAGCCAGTCCCTGCAATACTGGGGAAATTTTTGCCAACTGATTGGAGGAATGGGAGCTGTCATTGGAGGGTGTGGGATAGGAAAAAGAGTCTTTGCGGCAAGAGCGGTTCCTCCTAGCTATATTTGGTTTGGAATTACATCGCTTGCATTGGGATGTCTGGGAATGTTCCTCAAACGGTTGTCTTCGCGCGCTGTTACAGGTTTAACAGATGCTCAGGTGCGGCGCTTAAGTATCGAAAAGATAAAACAATTTTTGACTACTTTGCCAATTTCTGCGCAGGAATGGGAGGAAGCAAGGGAGAGGAATCGGTCTTTTTCACCCGCTCAAATACTGAGAATGACAGAGCAATTTGAGAGCATGGATCCTCGCCTTTGTATCAAATATGCGGTTGAACCGGGCAATCAACCCCGCTTTCGCCTGTCTTCCGCGTTTATTTCACTGGAGCAGAAGCTTGAACTACTGGATCTCGCTTATCGCCGAGGAATCATTTTAGAATTCAGCAATCATGGCTTTGGGCTGAGCAGCGAAGCCCCGACTATTCAAGCGGATTGCCGTTCGCAGTTAAGTTCGTCTGAAAAAGAAAAACGCAGGCAAACAATGGAACGGGCTTTCCTTTGCAGTTTGCATTTTTTAGAAAGGCGTTTAAGGGATCCAAGCAGGGAATTTGAGCGAATCAATGCTCAGCTTGACGCGCTTTGCTTTGAGGCGGGCTTAGGTTTTGGGAAAAAAGTATTGAAACCGGTTATGACGCTGGAAAATAATCAAACCTTAGTCATTCAAGATAATTGTTATAAAGGGGTAAATGTCCCTCTTGCCTTGGAAAAGCTGACTTCTAGCCTTCAGGAAATTAAAGTAGAAATTAATAGTGCGGCTACGCTTTCCCAGGAAGACTTGCAGCGGTATAGAGAAGAGTTAATTCATCAATATCCCCATAAACTTGCTTTCATCGAGCATTCTAGAGAAAAAACAGATATTTGGCAGGATCAGCCCTATCGCTGGGGCTTTAGGGAAATTTTTCGCTCTTTTCAGCGGCAAGTGAGGGGAGTTTAGTCCCTATTGGTTTTCTGGTTTGGCCCGGTTCTTTGGTCGAGCTCTTTTATTAACCTGAGTTTGGTGGTTTTAATATACCTTTTAGCGTTTTAAAAGCGGATTTTACCTTTGCCTCACAATCTGCTTTAACTTTCAGGCACATAAATGCAAAACTCAGGTTTATTCACTCACCTGCAGAAGATAATCCAACGTTTAATTATCCAGGCAATTTGCCTTGCAAGCTTCTTTGAAAAAAGATTCTTTTTATTGAAAAATCCTCACTACAAATTTATTCTTTTCGCATAACTGTTAAAGCTCTATAATTATGCGGTATTTATATTGCTTTCAGCTTTGAATAAAGCTTTTATCTGTATTGGCCGGAAGCAAGTGGAATACGAGTATTCTTAATTTTCAAACCCCATAGGGAGGACAGAAGTGGAGGAAGAGAATTCAGCGATTTCTCAAAAAGGACAGTTATTATCGGCCATGTTTTTAGTTGCGGGGACATGTATCGGGGGAGGAATGCTAGCCTTGCCCGTTGCCACAGGAATTAGCGGATTTGTGCCATCCACCATTATGATGGTGCTATGCTGGTTGGCTATGACAGCTTCAGCTCTTTTATTATTAGAGGTTAATCTCTGGATGAAAGAGGGGGCGCATGTTATTACAATGTCTTCAACGATTTTAGGGCCAATTGGACGGATAGTAAGCTGGGTTGTCTATCTTTTCATTTCTTATGCTTCGATTGTGGCTTATACGGCAGCAGGTGGATCGCTTGTTGCAAATGGAGCGGCAAACTTGATGGGGATGGAATTTTCAAAAGAGATAAGCTGCCTTCTTTTTATTGTTTGCTTTGGAGGAATTATTTACCTCGGCAACCGATTTGTTGGACGGGTGAATACAATTTTATTTGTCGCCATGATCGCGGCTTATTTTGCCTTGGTGGGAACAGGAATATCTGAAGTAAAACTAGAGTTTCTTTCGCATCGCAAATGGACGACATCTTTTCTTGCCATTCCCCTATTGCTGACAACTTTTAGCTTTCAGACTATGCTGCCCAGTTTAACCCCTTATCTACGCCGCAACGTTAAAGCCTTGCGGTGGGCGATTATGGGAGGAACAACCATTACCTTGATCGTTTATTTGCTTTGGCAATGGTTGGTATTGGGCATTGTTCCTGTGCATGGGCCAAACAGTCTTTTAAAAGCCCTTGAAGTGGGAGAGCCGATTACTCAATTCCTGCGCGAACATGTCAGAAGCGAATGGGTGTCGATTCTAGCCGAATATTTTGCTTTCTTTGCTTTGGTCACTTCCTTTCTGGGCATGGCATTGGGATTGATGGATTTTCTGTCCGATGGATTAAAAATTAAAAAGACAGGAAAGGGAAAAATTCTGTTGGGGCTTTTAATTATAATCCCAACCTTTATTTTTGCAGCCTACTTTGAAAGGATCTTTTTATTGGCTTTAGATACTTCTGGAGGATTTGGAGATTCTATTCTCAACGGAATCATGCCGGTCTTAATGGTTTGGGTCGGACGCTATTATCTGCATTTTCCTGCAGAAAATCGGGTGCCTGGCGGAAAGCCGCTTTTGTTAGTTGTATTAGCCTTTTTCATTTTTGCCCTCGTTTTGGAGATTTTGATTCATTCGGGCTTTACATGCTCAATATTTGAGGCCTGCCAACTCATTATCCAACAACAAAAAGAAGGGGCCGGACTGTAAGAAACTGTCGTCGAATTGCTGATTGTCTACATTCAAGAGTAAGGTTCTTTCTAGGCCGTTAAGAATTCGACGACAGGATCTAAATAGAAGAACGTTTGACAAATAATTGCTAAAAAATTTTAAGTTGGTTGAATTCTTATAAAAAACGATAGCAAGGAATGAATTTATGGGATTGGGACTAGCGTTTAAAGCTTTTATGAAAGCTTTTAAAGACCCCGAAAAAGCTAAACAATTTGTCGAAGAACAGCCTCCTAAACAGATTGAAGCGGCGGACCAATCACATCTTCGCCTTCTTTATTATTTGCAACAAGCAGGCAGATTGATTGATTTTTTAAAAGAAGATATCAGTGCGTTTAGCGATGCCCAAGTCGGAGCTGCCGCACGTAAGATCCATCAGGACAGCGCTCAATTGCTGGAAGAGCTGGTCACCATTCGCCCCTTGAAAAGTGAGCCGGAAGGAACAATGGTTCAAGTGCCTAAAGGATACGATCCTTCTGAAATTAAAGTCGTCGGCAAGATCAAAGGGGAACCGCCTTTCTCAGGAGTATTGGTCCATCGAGGATGGAAAGCGCACAAGCGTTCTCTTCCAAAAAAGACAGGGGAACAGGCGACCGATGTGATCTGCCCTGCTGAAATTGAAATCAAATAAATCGGGTTCATAATGAAAAAAGCGTCTTATATTATTGGTATTGATCTTGGAACGACTAATTGTACAATGGCCTATACGCCTATTCAGATAGAGGGTAAGCATCAGCATCCCTCGATTGAACAAGCGCGGATTGCCCAGGTTATAAGTGCCAATACGCAAGGAGAAAGCATTTCTTTGCCTTCTTTTATTTATTATCCGCTACCCGAAGAGCTATCTGCCCATCAAGCCGCCATCGAATGGGATTTGCAAAGGCCTTATGCCATCGGAACGTTTGCAAGGGAAAGAGGGGGAGAGCTGCCTTCCCGTTTAATTTCGTCAGCCAAATCTTGGCTTTGCCATACTGGCATCGACCGTCGCGAGAAGCTTTTGCCTTTCGATTCGGAAGAAATCGATAAAAAGATGAGCCCGCTGGAAGCTTGCGCCGAAATTCTGCAGCATTTACGGGAAGCCTGGGATTTCTCTAAACCGGGCACGCCTTTTAACAAACAGCATATTTTGATTACTGTCCCTGCTTCATTCGATCCTAGTGCAAGGCAGCTTGTCCAAGAAGCAGCCGAAAAAGCAGGCTATCCTGAGATTATTCTGTTGGAAGAGCCCCAAGCGGCCTTTTATTCCTGGCTGCATGCGCATGCGGATGAATGGCGCAATATCTTAAAGGTTGGCGACTATGTCCTGGTCGTCGATATCGGCGGAGGGACAACCGATTTTAGCTTGATCGCCGTTGAAGAAACGGAAGGCAATTTATCCTTGAAGCGCTTGGCTGTGGGATCCCATTTGCTGCTTGGCGGAGATAACATCGACTTGGGGTTGGCTTATTTGGCCAAACAAAAATTGGAAGACCAGGGCCACTCCATTGATGCGTGGCAATTGCAATCTCTTGTGCATCAATGCCGTCAAGCTAAGGAGCGTTTGCTAAGCGAAGAGGCGCCTGCTAGCATAGATATTACCATTTTGGGAAGGGGAAGCCGCCTGATTGGGAATACCCTTAAAACGGAATTGACCCAAGAAGAAGTGCAAAAATTGGTCGTCGATGGATTTATTCCCCTTGTCGGTCCTGAAGAGCGTTCGCCGACAGAGCGCCGCTCAGGCATTCAGCAAATCGGGCTGCCCTACGTCCAAGATCCTCGCATCTCTTGCCAACTTGCCAAGTTCCTTTCCATGACAGGGGAATCGGACACGGCCCAAATGGACCAATTTGTACTGCCGACAGCTGTGCTCTTTAACGGAGGAACAATGAAAGCGGCAGCGTTGCGCAAGCAAATTATGCATCTGCTGAACCAATGGGCGAAAGATTTAAAAAAACCGGCCGTCCAGGAGTTGCCAGGGGCGGATTATGATTGCGCCGTCAGCCGGGGAGCGGCTTATTATGGGCTAGCGCGCCTAGGCCATGCCATCCGCATTAGAGGGGGAACAAGCCGTAGCTATTTTATTGGCGTGGAAGAGGCCGTCCCGGCTGTTCCAGGGATCAGTCCTCCGCTTAGGGCTATTTGCATTGTGCCTTTTGGAATGGAAGAAGGCGAAGAAAAAGAGCTGGATAATCAAGAGTTCGCCTTAGTGTTGGGCGAATTGGCGACTTTCCGCTTTTTTAGCCATGCCACTCCTAAATTATCGAATGGGACGGAGCCGCAAGTCGGAACGGTTTTACGTAATTGGAAGCAAGAGTTGACAGAGCTTCATCCTATCGAAACAAGGTTGGATAGAATGGAAAGCGAAGGGAAAACCGTACGCGTTAAGCTGAAGTCCAAAATTACCGAATTGGGGGTATTGGAGCTCTGGTGCGTCTCTCATGAGGGAAGAAAGTGGAAGCTGGAGTTCGATGTACGTGACGATAAACCTATGGCGGCAAATAAATAATCGCTTTTTTTGCAGCGCCTTAATGCAGAGGCGGAAAGGCGTGTAGGAAAGAAAGCGTTTTTCCCCTCATTCACGTTCATTTGAGCGAGGGGACAATTTGCTAGGATGAGAATGTCTTATCTTTCTGTCCTTTAATTTTTTTCTCAGCGCCTTGTCCTTTGCGTAATCCTGATCTGCTTATCACACAAAAGGCGGATTTATAAGCCCAAAAGCCCACAGATTGCAAAAGAGAATAGGGACAAGCCTATTTAACCTGGATTTTGAGTTTTTTCACCCTGCATCAGCCATTTAAGCGCATCTTGCTTCATGCGTAAATGAATGCTGTATAAGCCATTGGCCCGATTGGGAGTTAGACTGGCATTGATTCCCAATTCTTCTAAGTAGGAGGGAGAACATTTCAAAATTGTTTCGGGCGTCTCTCCACTATATACCTGAATCAATAGCGCTGCCAATCCTGCTGAAATCAAAGCGTCAGATTCCGCACTGAAAAACACTTGATTGCCCGTTAAGCGGGACGCTAAGTACATCTGGCTTTGACATCCCTTGACAAGATTGGATGAGGTTTTTTCTGCATCGGACAAGCCCGATTGCTTCCGGCCTAATTCAATGATTTTTTGGTATTTGGCCTCTTCTGTTTGGCAATCTGAGAATTGAGCCTTGACCAAACGCTGTTTTTCTAAACAAGAATCGAACATAAATCTCTAATCTTTTAAGTTTCAAAGGTTATAATAACTTAAGTGCTTAATTTTATTGTAAGGCATAAATGTTTTTATGAGGAGGATAAACTTGGTTTTTTAATCCCAAAAAGCTAAAACATATCTTTAATAAAAAAGGATGTTGTATGCTTGACTTCCTGCTCCCAATGGGAATTAGCCTGTTAGTTATCGAAGCCTTCATGCTGCTTTTATGGATGATTTATTTAATCCAAAAGAATATCAGCTTGGCAGGCATCGGATGGGGATTAAGCTTCATTTTAGCCGCTTTGATTAGTTTTATTTTGGGCGAAGGGTATGTCTGGCGTCGCCTCCTTGTCTTGACAGTGGTCTCTATTTGGGCATTGCGCCTTGTCCTTCATTTGATCAGCCGATTCCACCAGGGGCTAGAGGATCCCCGTTATCAAAAAGTGCTCCATAGTCCTCTATTGCCAGGTCCGATTACCTTGAAAGCATTGACACTTTACTTGCTGCAAGGACTTTTTGCAGCTGTCTTGTCTCTTCCCTTTGCTTTGATGAGTCAAAACGTTTTGCCTTTTTTTGGGACATGCGAAGTTTTTGGGCTGCTGATTTGGATGGCTGGTGTAAGCGGAGAGGCTGTTGCCGATAGGCAGCTTGAACGCTTTAAGCAAACGCCTGGAAATGGGGAAATAGTGTGCAAGCAGGGCCTCTGGAAATATGCGCGGCATCCCGATTACTTCTTTGAATGGGTGATCTGGATTGGCTACTTTGTTATGGCCCTCTCTTCACCGCTAGGGTGGTTATCTGTGATTGCGCCCATCCTGATGCTTTATCTCATGCTGTACGCTTCTAGGGCATGTCCTTAATACGTAATCGCCGACATTTGCAAGTATTGTCTTTCTTGTAGAAGGCTTGAGTCAGGGGACTATATGGGGGCATCTATGGCTCCTTGCTCAGGTTAATACACTTTTTCGAAAAATGATCGCCCTCACTTTTCAGTAACCGTTTGGGAATCCGCCGGAGGTGGGGGATTTAAAAAATCATCTATAATAGTGACAAGATTTGACAGGATATTCTTTTGAGAAAGACTAAAGGAGCCTTTTTCTTCTTCTAATATTGTTTTTAGCTGGGTAAGCGCCTTCTTTTTTTCTTCGATGGAGAGAGTTGCATTTTTATTAACAGCTTCAAAGAAAGTGTTAAGATTATTTGGATTGATCTCAGAGAAATTAAATTTTTGCTTTTTGCCGAAAATAGCCCTTGCTGTCGGTTTCCCAATGACGGCACTTCTCAAGGTGTCAATAAATTCATCTTTATTTTTTACTGTGATTTGCCCTGTAACGGTAGCGCTGAATTTTTCCAAACTTTCCTTCTCAGCCTGTCTCTTGGCTTCGTTGACATTTTCCAATAAATTTTTAATCGTTTCTTGACTTGTTTTGCCGGTTTCATAACCAGCTGCATTGGCTGGCGTGTTTTTTAATAATTCTGCTTGCAGTAATCTGAAGCGAGGTCCTCGTTGAATAGGGGTAATGAAAAAGCTCATATTGGCCATTGCAAGCGCCCCTTTGCCTTCTGCATTTGCCTTTTGGATGGCATTTTTTTCAATTCCAGCGCATTTAGGGTCTTTTTGTATATCCTTGTCCTCTTTGGCGAGGTCTTCAAGTTTTAAGGCGCAAAACGTCAAATCCTCCACATACGCTTTAAAATCTTTGCTTGAGAATAGACCATGGCATTGGGCTGTTGCCTCATCTATAGAAGACGATTCATTTAAAATTTTTACCAACTGCTCGTGAAGTTTTGTCGATCTATCGATCATGACTTGATAGCGCCCTTGCATTTCCTTCATGACAGGGTACTTTTCTGGATGTTTTGTGGAGGATAACATCCTATCTATTCTATCCTTCACTTCGACCAGCCCATCTAAATAGCTGGCTTCCGTTTGTGCGATTTCTTTCATAACAGAGAGCTGGGTACGTCCCGCCTTGTCTAGTTCATCTAAATTGAAATGTTGTTTCTCAACAGATTCGGCGCCTTTTGTTTGCTCCTGCTTGTTGGTTTGCACTTCTGGTTTTTTAATCTTTATTTCAGGTCTTTTTATTTCCCCTTTAGGGGCACTTCTAATCTCAGCTTGAGGTTGCGGCTCGTCTGCTTTGCTCATTCTTTTAGAGCGATTAAAAAACCCTGTGATCGAATTTCCAATTCTAGCTAATGGAAAAGGTTTATGCGCTCCTTTTTTCTGTCCTTTTTCCGCCTCTTCTAGCTCTTTAACCCTTGCGGGACTAAATACGCCATTTACCATGACTTTAGAAGTTCCATACTTCTTCATGGCTTCTAATTGGCCAGGCACAATTAATCCTTGTCTTTCCAACGACTGCACCCATTTATCCGCTTCTGTCTCTTGATGCTGGACAGCAATTGTCGTCGGTGTAGTTGGCGACTGACTGCCTGTTTGAGTCAACATTGAATCGAGCTGTTCATAAGCATCCTTCAAGGCGCCTTCATGGTTAATGGTGCGGTCTTTTAATTGGATGCCTTGCCGGTTGATCGTTGCGCCTTCAAATTTTTCTTCCTTGTTGAGAAGATTGCTATATACCAGCATATAGGCTACGCGGTTGGCGATGCGCTCTAACGTTGTACTATCTAAAGATGTACCGTTGTTAACATTGACTAATTGAACGGCAAATTTCCGCCCGTTTACTTCAATAATTCCGACTTGCTTTTCTTGATCAACGCTGACTTTGATTTCAGCCTGTGCTAACGTCTTTTCAATTTCTCCTTGGGAGAGACTCGATAAAACAGGCTGTGGCTGGGGTTCTGGGGAGGGAGAATAACTAGTATTCATCATAATTTTTCCACCTTTAGTAATTAATGGTTTTATTGATTTAACTAGTTTGTTTAATATTTAATTGATATTTATATTTTTATTTTAACATTTATTTATTTTGTTGTGTTTTTAGTATTTTATTTGATGTTTAACTTTTTAGTGTTTTTAATTTAATTTTGATTGTAAATGCAATGTGTACTATAATTTTCTATTGAGGATAGTTTACAATCTCACTGAGGAATGAAGCGTTCTCTTCGCTTGAGTCTCTTATTTTTTTATGAGGCCTTTGTCTAGATAGGGGTTGGACTGATGACAGCGGAAAAATGGCTAAAATGGAAAAAGTTTTTTCAGGGAACTGTTAGATAGGCAAGAGATGATAAAAAAATTGTTGAGCAGAGTCTAATCTAGAGGGCGATTTTTCCTTGTCCTGACGCTTGAAATCTGATTTTCCTCTCTTTTTTCTTGACATTTATCTATAAAATGTTAACTTATTAGTCACTATTTCGAAGATGCTCCTTATTGTTTAGAGGGGGTGTCGATACTGTTTAGTCCTTATATAAGAGGAACATGGCCAAAGAAGATACAATAAAGATTGAAGGGACGGTAGAGGAATTGCTTCCTAATATGCATTTCCGAGTGACCCTTCAGAATGGATTAAATGTGATTGCACATCTTTGTGGAAAAATGCGGATGAAGAATATCCGTGTTTTAGTTGGGGATGTCGTCACTGTTGAGATGTCGCCTTATGACTTAAGCAAGGCAAGAATTATTTTTCGACAGCGCTAAAGTCAACATAAATAGTGTTGATTTTTTTTGTTTGACTCTCTACACTTATTGACTTTTGATCACAGGTAGAAAGGCGCTTTTGCAAGATTAGCTTGCCCAGATAGCTCAGTGGTAGAGCATTTGCATGGTAAGCAAAAGGTCGTAGGTTCAATTCCTATTCTGGGCAGACTTAACATTAACAAAACAAAATATACATATTTTACTCGAGCTTAACGGAGGAAGTAAAATGGCTAAAGAAACATTTCAGCGGAAAAAGCCTCACGTCAACGTAGGAACCATCGGTCACGTTGACCACGGAAAAACGACGTTAACCGCTGCTATTACAAAAGTTCTCGCCGAAGCAGGCGGAGCGAAATTTAGAGACTACGCTTCTATTGACAATACACCAGAAGAAAAGGCGCGTGGGATTACGATTAACTCTACTCACGTAGAATACGAGACAGAAAATCGTCACTACGCACACGTTGACTGCCCAGGTCACGCCGACTATGTGAAGAACATGATCACAGGTGCTGCGCAGATGGACGGTGCGATTCTCGTTGTGGCTGCAACAGACGGTGCGATGCCTCAGACGCGTGAGCACATCTTGTTAGCCCGTCAGATGCAAGTTCCAGCTATCGTTGTGTTCTTGAACAAAGTCGACATGCTCGGTGAAAGCGATTCAGAGCTTCTCGACCTCGTTGAAATGGAACTGCACGAACTGCTCGAATCTAAAGGCTACCACAACTCTCCAATCATCAGAGGGTCTGCATTAAGAGCGCTGGAAGGCGATCCTAAGTATGTTGAGGCCATTAAGCAATTGATGAAGACTGTTGATGAGCAGATCCCAACACCTCAGCGTGAAACTGATAAGCCATTCTTGATGCCGGTTGAAGACGTGTTCTCTATTTCCGGTCGTGGTACAGTAGCGACAGGTCGTGTTGAGCGCGGTGTTGTTAAGATCAACGATAAATTGCAGCTCGTCGGCTTAGGCGAAACACGCGACACAGTAGCGACTGGTCTTGAAATGTTCAATAAAGTGTTGGATGAAGCCCGTGCCGGTGAAAACGTGGGTATCCTCTTAAGAGGGTTGAATAAGACAGACATCGAGCGCGGAATGTGCCTCGTTGCTCCTGGTACTTGCACACCCCACACTGAGTTTAAAGGGCCTGTCTACGTATTGACAAAAGAAGAAGGCGGCCGTCATAAGCCATTCTTCTCCGGCTATCGTCCACAGCTTTACTTCCGTACAACAGACGTGACAGGTACAATCGAACTACCTGCCGGTGTTGAAATGGTTATGCCTGGCGATAACGTTGAAATTACCGTAAAATTGATTGCTCCGATCGCGATGGAAAAAGGGATGCGTTTTGCTATCCGTGAAGGTGGTCGTACAATCGGTGCCGGAACAGTTTCCGAGATCATTAAGTAATCGGCTGTTTCAAAAAGTGTTAAAGGGTAGGCTTTCGCGCCTACCCTTTTATTGTGACTCTCATTAGCATTAATCGTTTGGGTGTGTAGCTCAGCTGGTAGAGCAACGGTCTCCAAAGCCGTCGGTCGGGGGTTCGAATCCCTCCGCACTCGATAAATAAGGTCCTCGATAGATAAAGTCATAGAATTGGTGTCAGGCAAGAGAGGTACAAACGTGGGTGCAGAAGTAAAGTCCATGGATATAAAAAAGACACAACATACTGTTACAGAAAATGCGTTAAGCACAAAAAAAGTGCGTGACTTTGTAGCTGATATCAAAAGCGAAATCCAAAAAGTCCAATGGACAAGTAAGGAAGAGCTGATTGCCTATACCAAAATCGTCGTGCTTACGACTTTTGTTTTTGGAATGTCCATTTACTTTATGGATTTAATGATCCAAGGCGTATTAAATGGATTAAGCCTGTTGCTTCGCTTAGTGGGTGGTTGATGGCTTTAAATAGGTCTTCTCTGTGCAGGAATCAGACAACTGTAAGGTAATACATGTTTAAGTGGTATGTTGTGCAAGTGCTATCCACGCACGAAAAGAAAGTCAAGAAAGCGCTTGAAGAGCATCTCGAATTGAAGGGGATGGCTGATCAGGTTGAGCAGATTTTATTGCCTACCGAAAATGTATCCGAAGTTAAGAAAGGGCAGCAGCATATTGTTGAAAAACGTCTCTGGCCTGGTTATCTCCTGATCAAAATGAACTTGGATGATGAATCTTGGCAGTATGTTAAAAACACCAATGGAGTCATCGATTTCTTGGGTGGGGATAAACCGACCCCTTTAACGGATGCCGAAGTTAATGAAATTTTAAGAGATCTGGAAGATAAAAAGCAGAAAGTAACGCAAAAGCATAAGTTTGAAGTGGGAGACCGCGTCAAAATTATCGATGGAGTGTTTGTTAACTTTATTGGTACTGTGACGGAAGTTTTCCATGATAAAGGCCGCTTAAGCGTGCTCGTCTCTATTTTCGGGCGTGATACCCGCGTAGATGATTTGGAATTTGCACAAGTAGAAGAAATTTCAGAGGAAGCGGAAAACGCCTAATTTCTATTAATTTTTTGGGAAAAACAAGAAAAGTAAGAAAAGCAAAAGAAAACTCTAGAGTTTTCTTGTCTCTTCTTGTATACTTTATTTCCCTTTGATTAGGTGTGTTTGAATAAGATAAAACCTGAGCGCAAATCGTATGTGGACGCCTCTATCCAAGTGCGAGTTCGAAAAGCAGGAATTATCTGTTAGATAATAAGTATAGAGGACAATATGTCAAAAAAAGTCGTAAAAGTTATCAAGCTGCAGATTCCTGCAGGTAAAGCCAATCCAGCACCTCCAATTGGACCAGCTTTGGGTGCTGCTGGTGTCAACATCATGGCTTTCTGTAAGGAATTTAACGCAAAAACACAGAGCATGGCTGGAGATGTCCTTCCTACTCTGATTACTGTTTATCAAGATAAGTCGTTTTCATTTATAACCAAGAAGCCCCCTGTTTCTGAATTGCTTAAGAAAGCAACAGGAGCAGCAAAGGGTTCGAGCGTTCCCAACCGCGATAAAGTCGCTAAAATTACTCGTTCGCAAGCGCGTAAAATTGCAGAAGAAAAAATGCAAGATATGAATGCTGCTGACTTGGAAATGGCAACAAATATTGTCTTAGGGACAGCTCGTTCCATGGGCATTGAACTCATAAACGAGTAGAGAATAAAATATGGGTCGTCCAAGTAAAAGAACTCGGGAGATAGCTCGCTCGCTGGATGTGACAAAAGCATATAGCGTAAAAGAAGCTGTCGAAATTTTAAAGAAATGCCTACCTGCGAAGTTTGATCAAACGGTAGAAGTTTCTTTAAAACTGGGCGTTGACCCTCGTAGATCGGATCAAAGCGTTCGCGGAACTGTTTCATTACCGAATGGAACGGGTAAAACGATGAAAATTCTCGTTTTCGCGAAAGGCGATAAGGTAAAAGAAGCCTTAGCAGCAGGAGCCGATTATGCGGGTCACGAAGAACTTTTAGAAAAAGTCAACGGGGGTTGGACAGATTTTGATGCTGTCGTTGCAACACCTGATATGATGCGTGACGTAGGTAAGTTGGGTAAGGTTCTCGGACCAAGAGGCTTGATGCCTACTCCTAAGGCTGGAACAGTGACAACGGATATCGCCAAAGCTGTTCAAGAACTTAAAGGTGGTAAGATTGAGTTTAAACTCGATCGTCATGGCGTGATTAATAACGGAGTAGGAAAGCTGTCTTTCTCTGCCGAGAAATTAGTAGAGAATATTCAAGCGTTTCTAACGGCAATTCAACGTGCGAAGCCTGCTTCTGCCAAAGGTCACTATATGAAATCATTGGTCATTTCCTCTACAATGGGGCCTGGCCTAAAAATTGACCTACGCGAATCAGATTTAGCAGCTAGGGAGTGATAGACATATGAGACCAGAAAAAGAACTCCTTAAACAAGAGATTAAAGACAAAATCGAGCGTTCTCCATCATTCGTCATTATGCATTATGCCGGTTTGACAGCTAATATGGCCAACGATTTTCGTCGCCAGATCGGTAAAATGGGTGGTGATATAGAAGTTGTTCGCAAGCGCGTCTTGCTTAAAGCTGCTGAAGATGCAGGAATTGAACTGGACTTATCCACTTTGACAGGGCATATCGGTCTGGTCTTTTTAGGACAAGATCCGATTGAAACAACCAAAATGGTTTTCAAGTTCAGTCAAGAGCGTGAGAAGGCGATCCAAGTATTGGGCGGCCGTTTTGATGGCCAGCTTTATGCAGCAGCTGATGTCGAGAAGCTGTCTACATTGCCAAGTAAAAATGAAATGCGAGCTCAATTCCTCAGTACTCTGGAAGCTCCGATGGCTCAAACCTTGGCGGTTGTGGAAGCCCTTCTTGCTAGCGTGGCATACTGTTTGGATAATAAAGCTAAGCAGAGTGAAGAAAGCGCAGCCAGTGAGAGCTAAGGTTTTAATCCATTGTTAAAATTTATTAACACAAGTTTTAGAAATTAAGAGGTAATACCGTGAGTAAGAAATCAACAGATGAACTAGTCGATGCATTGAGCCAATTGACCGTTTTAGAAATGGCTCAACTTAAGTCGCTTCTCGAAGAAAAGTGGGGCGTTAAAGCCGCAGCTCCTGTCGCAGTAGCAGCCGCTCCTGCAGCTGGCGCAGCAGCCCCAGCAGCTGCAGCTGCTGAGTCAACAGACTTCCAAGTTACGTTGACAGATGCTCCAGCTGACAAGAAAATTGGAATCATCAAAGTTGTTCGCGAAATCACAGGCCTTGGCTTAAAAGAAGCGAAAGACCTCGTTGAAGCAACACCTAAAGAATTAAAAGCCTCTGCTCCAAAAGCTGAAGCAGAAGACATCAAGAAGAAAATCGAAGCAGCTGGCGGAAAAGTCACTTTAAAAGGACTCTAATCCAGTCGATTCTTTGAAATTCAGCCAAGAATGAGAGGGAAACCTCTTATTCTTGGTATTGCTTTATTTTATACTTGATTTTTGAAAGCTTTTAAGATATAATTACTATTAGGGTTCTAATAGATGCAGGAAAATTCCTTACAATTCAACTCGACCCGTTTTCTCCCATGTTATTTTTCTTTTGTTGATTGTTTCTGGCAGTGGACACTTCCCGCGCTAGAAGATGTTTTTGGCTTTTGAAAGCTGGATTGGTTCGAATCCATCTCTCAAAATTCAAAATCCTGAGTTTATTGTAAAACTGTGAATTTTTGGCAACCCTGCTTTCTAGACATCGTTTAGGGAAGGGGAATTGGCGAAAATTTAACTAACATCGGTATTTTATGAATCAAGCGAGCAGCCATTTAGAAAAATATCGAGTCCATTATATCTATTCGTCTCAAGTAAAGCCATAGTAGGAGTCCTTCATAATGTTGCAAAGGCCGCCACAACGCGAGAGTTTTATTGATAAGGAAGAAATCATTGATCTTCCAAATCTGATAGAAATTCAGATTAAGTCATACAATCAATTTCTTCAAGCAGATAAGTTTCCTGATGAAAGGGAAAATATTGGTTTGCAAGAGGTTTTTACTGAAATTTTCCCCATTAAATCCTATGACGAGAAAACGATTTTAGAATTTCTGTCATACAATTTAGGCGTCCCTAAGTATAGCCCCGAAGAATGCATTCGCCGTGGGATTACTTATAATGTGACCCTAAAAGTAAAGTTCCGCCTCACAGATGAGACCGGGATTAAAGAAGAAGAAGTTTACATGGGAACGATCCCTGTCATGACAGACAAGGGGACCTTTATTATTAACGGAGCTGAGCGCGTCGTTGTTTCCCAGCTGCACCGTTCCCCAGGTATTTGCTTTGAGCAAGAACGCCACTCCCGCGGTAACGTCATTTACTCTTTCCGCATTATTCCTTATCGAGGAAGTTGGCTTGAGGGAGCTTTTGATACCAACGACCTGATCCATATCTATATTGACCGCAAGAAGCGCCGCCGTAAGATTTTAGCGACGACCTTCATTCGTGCCTTAGGTTACTCTTCCAATAGCGATATCATCGAAGAATTCTTTACGACCCGCAAATACAAGATTAAGAATGAGAAGGAATTTGCCAAGCTGGTTGGAAAGATTCTGGCACAGGATGTCATTGATGAAGATTCTGGGCTTGTCTTTGGTAAGGCATCCGAAAAGCTGACGACTGCCATGTTGAAGCGCATCATGGATGCAGGCATTGACGTGATTCGCATCGCAGAAGATGCGGATGAGACCAGTCCGATCATTAAGATGCTGGCCAAAGATCCGACCGATTCTTATGAATCGGCTTTGAAAGATTTTTACCGCAAAATCCGACCAGGCGAACCTGCGACCTTGTCCAATGCCCGTTCTGCGATGATGCGCTTGTTCTTCGATCCTAAGCGCTATAACTTAGGCCGTGTGGGCCGCTATAAGTTGAATAGCAAGCTTGGTTTTGAAGTGAACGATGAAACGCTACAGACGGTTACATTGAATAAAGAAGATGTGATCGGGGCTTTAAAGTATTTGATTAAATTGAAGAGCGGAAGCGAAGAGTCCTCTATCGACGATATCGACCACTTGGGCAACCGCCGCGTGCGTTCTGTCGGTGAATTGATTCAGAACCAATGCCGCATCGGTCTGGCCCGCATGGAGAAAATCATCCGCGAGCGCATGAACCTATTCGATTTCTCCTCCGATACGCTGACTCCTGGAAAAATCGTGTCCGCGAAGGGATTATCCGGAGTGTTGAAGGACTTTTTCGGTCGCTCCCAGCTGTCTCAGTTCATGGACCAAACAAACCCGGTAGCAGAGCTGACGCACAAGCGTCGTTTGTCTTCCTTGGGACCTGGCGGCTTGAACCGCGACCGTGCGGGATTTGAGGTGCGCGACGTGCATACCAGCCATTATGGCCGTATTTGCCCGATCGAGACGCCCGAAGGACCGAACATCGGTTTGATTTCTTCTCTCTCTTCTTTCGCCAAGATCAACGAATTCGGATTCATTGAAACGCCTTACCGCATGGTGCGAGACGGCGTTGTGACGGACGAAATCGAATACATGACAGCAGACCAAGAAGAGCAGTGCGTTATTGCGCAGGCTTCCGCCCCGCTTGATGAATATAATATGTTCGTTGAGCCTATTTGCTGGGCGCGCTACCGTGGCGAGCAATTTGAAACGGACACGAAGAATGTCACGCATATGGACGTTTCGCCTAAGCAGCTGGTTTCGATCGTAACTGGATTGATTCCGTTCTTGGAGCATGACGATGCGAACCGTGCTTTGATGGGATCCAACATGCAGCGCCAAGGCGTTCCTCTCTTAAAGCCAACAGCTCCGATTGTCGGAACTGGTCTGGAAGCAAGAGCGGCCCGCGACTCGGGTGCCGTATTGATTGCGCAAGAAGACGGCGTGGTTGAATATGTCGATGGCTTGAAGATTGTCATTTCTCCAGATGACAACCGTTTGGAAAAGAAAACATACTATTTGAAGAAGTTTATTCGTTCGAACGCCGGAACATGCATCAACCAAAGACCGCTTTGCCATGTTGGCGATAAAATCAAGGCCGGGGACGTTCTGGCTGACGGTCCAGCGACAGACAAAGGCGAGGTAGCGCTTGGAAGAAACGTTCTCGTAGCCTTCATGCCTTGGTTCGGATACAACTACGAAGACGCCATCATCATTTCCGAAAAGCTGCTGCGCGAAGACTACTATACATCGATTTATATCGAAGAGTTCGAGCTGACAGCCCGCGATACGAAGCTTGGAAAGGAAGAAATTACGCGCGATATTCCGAATGTATCGGAAGAGACCTTGCGCAACTTGGGCGATGACGGGATTATCCGCATTGGCGCTGAAGTGAAGCCAGGCGATATCTTAGTCGGTAAGATTACGCCTAAATCAGAGACTGAATTGGCTCCCGAAGAGCGCTTGCTGCGTGCCATCTTCGGAGACAAGGCATCCGATGTCAAAGACGCTTCTTTGGTTGCCCCTCCCGGAACCGAAGGCGTGGTCATGGATGTTAAGGTATTCAGCCGCCGCGACCGTTTATCTAAAACAGATGATGAATTGGTAGAGGAGGCCTCTAAGCTGAAAGACATTCAGCGTGAATACAAAGCTAAGCAAGCGGAATTGCGTACAGAAAAGCACGAACGTGTCGGTGCGCTTTTATTGAACGAGATTGCACCTGGCAATATTATTCACCGCCGAACAGCTGAGATTATTATTGAAGAAGGCAATCTGATCACGCAAGACATGATCGAAGCATTGGAGAAGGAAAACGTTGAAGATCTCTTAATGCCCGAAAATGATATTTACAATACGCTTAAGCAAACGCTGCATGACTACGAGATTGCTTTGCAAACCGTCGAAACGCAATACAAAACGCAGTTAGAGTTTATGCGCAAAGGGGATACAGATCTGGATCCAGGCGTCATCCGCCAAGTGAAAGTCTATGTCGCTTCTAAGCGTAAACTGCAAGTCGGCGATAAAATGGCCGGACGCCACGGAAACAAAGGGGTTGTCTCCAAAATTGTTCCGGAAGCAGATATGCCTTTCTTATCGACAGGACAGCCAATTGAAATTATCCTCAACCCATTGGGCGTACCGTCTCGTATGAACATGGGTCAGTTATTTGAAACGCATTTGGGCATAGCCGCCGCAAGCACCGGCATCCATGTCAAGAGCCCTGTATTCGAAGGTTTCCCGGAAGAAAAGATTTGGGAAATGATGAGAAAAGCAGGTCTGCCAGGAGACGGCAAGTTCTTCCTATATGACGGATGCACAGGCGAACGCTTTGATAACAGCGTCGTGGTTGGCTATATCTATATGCTGAAGTTAAGTCATTTAGTAGCAGATAAGATCCATGCTCGCGCCGTTGGTCCTTACTCGCTTGTTACCCAGCAGCCATTGGGCGGTAAAGCTCAGATGGGTGGACAGCGTTTCGGGGAGATGGAAGTATGGGCTGCTGAAGCCTATGGAGCCGCTCACCTTCTGCAAGAACTTCTGACCGTGAAGTCAGACGACGTTGCAGGACGTACACGCATTTACGAATCAATCGTTAAAGGGGAGAACCTCCTCAAGTCTGGTACGCCAGAGTCCTTTAACGTCTTGATCAAGGAAATGCAAGGTCTTGGCTTGAACGTCTACACAGAAGCTGTTGACGAACAATAATCTGAACAGACAATCGACCATCGAAACTGAAAAAGGAAGGCACTCGCTGATCAACTAGGCAGCGAGTGTCTTCTTTCCGACTAAAAAAATAGTCTGTCTGATTAGGGCATGTCTTCAAAATGCTAGCATCCTAGCTTCGAGATTAGTTTGCCCAGGGTGAAGTTGTTGAGTTGAGGCAATATGACATCCATATTGTCCCTGGCTCAAAGTTTCACTGAGGGCAAAAGCACTCCGATCTAGGGCGTTAGCATTTTGAAGGCATGCCTAGATAGCTTAAAAATTTAACAAAATTGTTAGGAGACATAAATGTCTGAAAGAAATCAGCACGATGGGCAATTTGATAAGTTAACCATCAAGATTGCCTCTGACGATGTCATACGTAATGAGTGGTCCCGCGGAGAAATCAAGAAGCCTGAAACAATCAACTATCGAACCTTCAAGCCCGAGAAAGGCGGTCTCTTCTGCGAAAAAATCTTTGGACCTACTCGTGACTGGGAGTGCGCATGCGGAAAATATAAGAAAATTAAGCACAAAGGGATTGTCTGCGACCGCTGCGGCGTAGAAGTGACTTTATCAAAAGTCCGACGCGAGCGCATGGCCCACATTGATCTGGCTGTGCCTGTTGTCCACATTTGGTTCTTCAAAACCATGCCTTCCCGTATCGGTAATGTCTTGGGAATGACGTCTGCCGATCTCGAGCGCGTCATTTATTACGAAGAGTATGTGGTCATCGATCCAGGCCAGACGGACTTGGAGAAAAAACAGCTGCTTAACGATACAGAATACCGCGAAGCGCAAGAAAAATGGGGACGCGATGCCTTCGTTGCCAAAATGGGCGGCGAAGCGATCCGCGATTTGCTGGCGGCAGAAGACTTGCAATCACAGCTCGTTGACCTGAAAGAGAAATTGCGCAAGACGAAGTCTCAGCAAGCGCGTATGAAGTTGGCAAAGCGTTTAAAAATCATTGAAAGCTTCGTCTCTTCCGACAACAAGCCGGATTGGATGGTCATGTCTTGCGTGCCTGTCATTCCACCGGATCTGCGTCCATTGGTTCCTCTCGATGGCGGCCGCTTTGCAACTTCCGACTTGAACGACCTGTACCGTCGCGTGATCAACCGTAATAATCGTTTGAAAGCCATTTTAAAGCTGAAGACACCGGAAGTCATTGTGCGCAATGAAAAGCGCATGTTGCAAGAGGCTGTCGATGCGTTGTTTGACAACGGCCGTCATGGCCATCCTGTCATGGGCGCCGGCAACCGTCCGCTGAAGTCTTTGTCTGAAATGCTGAAGGGCAAGCAAGGCCGCTTCCGTCAAAACCTGCTCGGTAAACGTGTGGACTACTCCGGCCGTTCGGTCATTATCGTTGGTCCTGAGCTGAAGTTCAACCAGTGCGGTCTGCCCAAATTGATGGCCCTTGAGCTATTCGAGCCCTTCATTGTCAAGCGCTTGAAAGACCTCGGCTATGTGTACACCATCCGTTCCGCTAAGAAAATGATTCAGCGCCACGCGCCTGAGGTGTGGGACGTTTTGGAAGACATCATTAAAGGTCACCCTGTCCTCCTGAACCGTGCGCCTACGCTTCACCGCTTGGGTATCCAAGCATTTGAACCTGTTCTGATCGAAGGTAAAGCGATCCGTATCCATCCTCTCGTCTGCTCGGCGTTCAACGCGGACTTCGACGGCGACCAGATGGCCGTATACGTTCCTCTCTCGATCGAAGCGCAGCTCGAAGCGAAGTTGCTGATGATGGCTCCGGACAACATCTTCTTGCCTTCTTCCGGCAAGCCTGTTGCGGTTCCTTCTCAGGATATGACGTTGGGATTGTACTATTTGATGCTCGATCCGCTGTATATCCGCGAAGACCACGGCTTGAAGACGCGCGTGTTCCGCGACAGCCAAGAGGTGCTTTTAGCCCTTCAAGCGAGCGGAAGCTATAATTGGTTCGAGGCCGGCAAGAAGAGCCCCAATGGCGAAAACCGCTATGACTACAACCGCGGCTTGCGCATCCATGAGAAGATTAAGCTGCGTACCGAAAACGGAATTATCGAAACCACCCCAGGCCGCGTTGTCTTCAATACGATTGTGCCAAAAGAGCTCGGCTTCCAGAACTATAGCTTGCCTAAGAAGAAAATGGGCGAGTTGGTCATGCAGTGCTACAAGAAAGCCGGCTTGGAAGGAACAGTCCGTTTCTTAGACAATCTGAAGAGCTTGGGCTTTGCGGAAGCGACAAAGTCTGCGCTGTCCATGGGTGTGTGCGACGTGAAGATTCCGCCGATCAAGGAAAGAATCTTGAAAGACGCCCACGAGCGTGTGGCTTTAGTCAGAAAGCAATACGAGGACGGTATCATCACAGAGGGCGAGCGCTATTCTAAGACGATCAGTATCTGGACAGAAGTGTCGGACGTTCTCTCTGAAGAGCTCTTTAAGTTGATCAGCGAAGTCAAAGACAGCGCGATGAACCCCTTGTACTTGATGATGGACTCCGGTGCGCGGGGTAACAAATCTCAGATCAGACAGCTGGGTGCGTTGCGCGGTCTGATGGCGAAGCCATCGGGAGATATTATCGAATCTCCGATTACGTCCAACTTTAGGGAAGGTCTATCGGTTATCGAATTCTCCATTTCCTCCCACGGTGCGCGTAAAGGGTTGGCGGATACCGCTCTTAAAACAGCGGACTCCGGTTACTTGACTCGTCGTTTGGTCGACGTTGCGCAAGATGTAATCATTACGGAAGAGGACTGCGGCACGCTGAACGGTATTGACGTATCAGCCGTTAAGCAAGGACAGGAAGAGCTCCTGCCTCTGAAAGATCGTATCTTCGGCCGTACGGTTTGCGAAGACATCTATCAGCCGGGCGATAGCACGAAACTGCTGGCAAAGAGCGGAGATACGCTTACTGTTCTGCAAGCGGAAGCCATCGATGACTCCGGTATTGAAAGCATCCGGATCCGTTCGGTTCTGACTTGCGAAACACGCCGCGGCGTTTGCGCGAAGTGCTATGGCATTAACTTGGCCAATAGCCGTCCTGTCAGCATGGGCGAAGCCGTCGGTATTATTGCTGCTCAGTCGATCGGTGAACCCGGAACACAGTTAACGATGCGTACATTCCACTTGGGTGGTATCGCGTCTGCGGGCATCAGCCCAGAAATTGTGGCCGATGATGACGGACTTCTCGTTTATACTGACTTGCGTACCGTTAAGACCGAAGAAGGTCCATGGGTGGCATTGAACAAGAACGGACGCTTGAACATCGTGCGTGATGAAGGCCGTTCGCTGGATGAGTACAAGAAGTTGTTGGCGACAAAGTCGATTGAACCTCTGCAGTCATTCAACGTCGAGTTGGGAACAAAGATTCTGCTCGAAGATGGATCTAGAGTGAAGCCAGGCATGCGTATCGCCGAGTGGGAACAGCACAGCATTCCAATTATCTGCGACCGCCCAGGTTACGTCCGCTACGAAGACTTGGTCGAAGGCTTGTCAACCGAACGCGATGTCAACAAGCAAACAGGCCAGGCTGAGCTGATCGTTAAGCAGCATAGAGGCGAATTGCATCCACAGATTGCCATTTATGCCGACCAAGCCTGCGAAGAGCTGGTTGGAACCTATCCTCTGCCAGCCGGAGCGATTATCTCCGTTGAAGAAGGCGAATATGCGACAGCCGGTAAGATGCTTGCACGTCTGCCACGTAGTGCCATCAAGACGAAGGACATCACGGGCGGTCTGCCACGCGTAGCCGAGTTATTTGAAGCGCGCAAGCCGAAAGATTCGGCCGAGATCGCCAAGATCGACGGTGTCGTGGACTTCCGCGGCGTTCAGAAGAACAAGCGCATTGTCGTTGTACGCGACGAAATGACGGGAATGGAAGAAGAGCACCTCATTCCTCATACAAAACACTTGATCGTTCAGCGCGGTGACCACGTGGTAAAAGGACAGCAGCTGACAGACGGCTTAGTCATTCCGCACGAAATCCTCGATATCTGCGGCGTGCGCGAACTGCAGAAGTACTTGGTCAACCAGGTACAAGAAGTTTACCGTCTGCAAGGGGTTGATATTAACGATAAGCACATCGAAATTATCGTCCGCCAGATGCTGAAGAAAGTCCGCGTCATCGATCCAGGCGATACAAGCTTGCTGTATGGCGAGGAAGTCGATAAGAAGGCATTCGAACAAGAAAACCTTAAAGTCAGCAAGGAAGGCGGAAAAGCGGCCCAAGCAACGCCTGTCTTGTTGGGTATTACTAAGGCATCCTTGAGCACGGAATCTTTCATTTCGGCAGCGTCCTTCCAAGATACTACCCGTGTCTTGACAGAAGCGGCATGCGCCGGTAAGACAGACTACCTCATGGGCTTCAAAGAAAACGTCATCATGGGACACATCATCCCAGGTGGAACGGGCTTTGAACACCACAAACGCGTCAAGAAGTTTGTCGACAGCGAGCAAGAAGAAGAACTCGTTTTCAACTTCGAAGACGAACCTGCTCTCGCTGAGTAATTTGTCTGCACAGGCTGCTTAATCGCAGCCTGTGCTCAATTTTAATTAAAATTCCAATTCGAGCATGCGCTTAAAGGCATCCTTTACAAAGTAGACAGTAGATGGTTCACTTAATTTATTCTTGCGCAGAATGCGGAAAGCCCAAAGATAAAGAAAACGAATGGCCTCCTAAGCACATCTAGCCGTTCGCCCTTTTTCCCTCCTTTATTTGCTTATTAAAATTCTGAAAAAATCTTTGATTGGAATTGATATAAGCTTTATTCCTTGTTGAATCTAATAATTAAATAAAATAAGCACAGATTTATTTGAAATTTATTGTCAATAATTCAATTGAATATATAATTATCGGCTCTTTTGTGTTTGAATTGTTTGATATAAATATTTATTACAAGGAATATATATGCATGATAATAATATTAATGCGTCTAATGGGAATCGTTCTTTAATTCCTATACAAACTTTATTTTCTCAACAAAGGCAGGCGGCAGGGCCATCGTCTGTTACAAATATTGCTTTACAAGCGATTGATTTTCAAAAAGATTCAGCATTCGGCAGACCCACTATTCCTATGCCGGGAAATGCTTTATTTTTTCCTGGCCATCTAGCTTTTATTCCTCCGATTAGTCCAAGTTGCTATTCCCTGCCTATTCCCTTTGTTGCTCAACAAGTGCTGGGCTTTCCTCAAAGCGTGCCGCAGAGTTCCATGAAAAAGCGGGGGCTTGAGGAAGAAGAGGAAGCAGATCCCGCGGGCAAGAGGCAAATGCTTAATCAGCAAGAAATCAGGCATCCCGTAGTAGAGCTGGCGCGGCCTCTTTTTCATACAATGAATGACAATCAGGCGGCCATAGAGCAGGCAGGTGAGGGGAATGAGGTAAGTGGAGGCGTGATAGCGGGCGAGCTGGAGGGTCAAGAGGTTTTCTGCAGGAACGGGATAAGATATGAAGGGCAATTCCGCAGGGGAATAGCGCAATCGGGTGTCATTAAGTTTGCGGATGGAACAATTTACGTAGGAAAAATTGTCGATTGGAAACCGCAAGACAAAGGCACATGGATTTGCATGAATGGGAAAATCTATACGGGCAATTTTCCGTATGGACATCTTGGAATATTGACAGGGAATGGGACAATGAAGCTTCCCAATGGCAATATTTACATTGGGCTTCTCATCAAGGGAGAGGCGAGAGGCAAAGGAAAGCTCATGACCAGATCCGGGGAAGTCTACGAAGGAATATTTCAAGAAGATAATGGCTTTAAAGGGCATTTCACTTCTAATAATCAGGCGAAGATCAAGAGAAGCGGCGTCTTTGAAAATGAAAAATTTCTCATGAGCAGAACGATTCATTTAGAGAACGGAGATCTCTATATAGGAGATGTTTCCAAAATGGAGGATTTCACGAAAGTCCAGCCAAATGGGTATGGCATGCTCATAAAAGCCAACCAATCTAAATTCCAGGGGACATTCAAGCAGGGAAAAATAGAGAAAATAGACAGAATCTACTTTTCAAATGGGGATCAATATGAAGGAGAGACCAGAGATTGCCAAGCTCATGGCGAGGGAATATTTACTTATATCAACGGAATTAAGTTGAAGGGACATTTTGTGGACGGCAGCCTTCAAGGCAACACGGCAACCATTGAATATCTCAATGGAGATCGCTATGAAGGCGAGGTGGCCGATCGCATGGCGAATGGCCAGGGCATCTTGACATGCAGGAATGGCAAGCGCTATGAAGGCAAATTTGAGAACGACCTACCTGTTTCTTTATACCACCGATCTTAAGTAGCTGTCCTAAAACGGTTGATGACCTAGATTCGAGGGCGCGTCCTTTTCTCCTAAGGGCACGCCTAGATTAAAAATCATCTCGAATCTAGGTTAAATAATAGGTTGTTATGGATGGAATGCGGCTTCTAAACAAAGAAAATCTGTTCTTAATTCGTTAGATTTTTAAGTTGTAAAATTTTTGTTTACTAATTTGGAATGTATTTTTATTGTGAACAATTCGATATCTAAATAGTATTATTACGCTATTTATAGCTTTATAACAATTTAAGAGGAGTGTTTATGTCTTATTCTTTTCAATCTGTTTCTGGCGTAAATTATCACTTGTCTTCAAACCCAAATCCTCCTCCTCAAAGAGAAAAGAGGGACGCTCCTCCGCCAACTGTAGCAGTCGCTCAGCAGGCACTTGGCTTTCAACAGGCAAATATTCCGCCAAATGGAAATATATTACCGCCTCTTAGAAGCTTATTTCCTAACATTTTCTTTTCACCTGAAATGAATGCCTCTCCTTTTCCTATTCCCCCAATCGCCAATCAAACGTTGAGTTTTCCTTCCCAACAAATGCCCCCATTTTCCGTCTCCATGCAGCCTTTCTATTTCAATCAACCTGTTTATATGGCGGCTATGCCAGCTACTCCAGCTCCTTCTATTATTCATTCGCATACTCCAGATGATGATCAGATGGAAAAGATTGCAGAAAGAATTTTGAAGGCAAGGAACATCTTTCCTGATGTCAGTTTTTCTCAAATCGAACTTCTCAAAAATGGAGAGTGCGTAATAGGAACAATTGTCAATAATAAACTGGAAGGAAACGGAATCTGGATTCACCAGGATGGCAAAATGTTTAAAGGCATCTTTAAACAGGGCAACCTTGAAGGCAAAGGAACCATTAAATATCCGGAAGGAGATACCTATGAAGGGGAAATTCGCAATTTGAAACCGTATGGTGAGGGGACTTGGATTCGCCAGGATGGCAAAATGTTCAACGGGTCCTTTAAACAAGGAAATTTTGAGCAAGGAACCATCAAAGAATCCAATGGAAATACCTATGAAGGAGACGTTCAGGATTGGAAACCGCATGGTCAAGGAAAGCTGACAACTTTGGCAGGAAGGACGTATGAGGGCGGATTTGACAAAGGACGCTTTCACGGATTTGGCCGAATTTCAATCCCTTTACAAGAAATAGTCCTTGAAGGAATTTTTGAAAATGGAAATTTTCCCCCTGTAGGAACGATTATTTATAGTAATGGCACTAAGTATACGGGAAATATGGAGAATGGCAAAGCCCATGGTTCTGGCATGATTACGACTTTCCAAGGAATAAAGCTGCAGGGATTTTTCAATGAAGGAAGAATGGAAGGATTAGGAAGCATTGAATATCCCAATGGCGATAGGTATGAAGGGGAAATTGATAATTGTAAGCCGCATGGCAAAGGTTTTCTCTTTTATGCCAACGGCAAAAAGTTGGAAGCCGATTTTGAGAATGGCAAAATTATAGGTAAATGGACTCTTGAGGATCCCAATGGAAATACCGAACAGGGAGAAGTGAGCGCGAACAGCATCCCGGGATCAGTCATCCTCACTTTTGCTAAGCAAAAAGCTCCTAGTCAGAATGGATCTCTGCCCCCGCGGCAATAAGATAGGCAATGTTAAAATAGCAATGAGGGCTCTAAATATCACTATTAGGATGATATTTAGAGCCTAAATCTAAGATTTTCGGCAGTCTTTTGGAGGCTTAGAATACTAAAGCGCGATTTGTGTAAGATTTAGCAGCCGAGTCGTTGTATACAGTAACGCTAGATAAAGCCATCACAAGCCCAACTACAGCAGTAGCCAGAGGCCCGATGCCTGCTCCAGAGGCAATCATCGTCACGCCAATTGCATTCGCCGTTTTAGTCGCAAGGCTTGCAAATTGATCAAGCGTATCAATTTTTTGCAATACATCCCGAGAGGTCACAAAAGGACGCAATACGCCAGCGCCAAGATGCATGCCGACTAAAGCACATCCTACTCCAAAACCAACAGAGGCTCCGACAGGACTGATGGCTGCTCCCGCAAGAGTAAAAACACTCATAGCTGCAACGGCTTGGGAGACTTTGAAAATAGTAGAAAGAATATTTTTAATATCTTTATTTTCAATCTTATTGGAAAGATATTCTCCCCATAAATCAATTTGTCTAGCTACTAAGTAGTTAATCATAATCACCTCTTGTTTGTTGTTTTTTTTAATTGGTATTTTATTTTACATTAATTTTTATTAAAATGAAATAAATTATTTATTTATTATTAATTAGATAGTTAATAATAAGTTTGAAGTTGCTGTATTAATTAACAAGAGATAAGAAGAAAGGGATTTGTTAGAATCTCTTTTAGGTCATTAGCAGTTTTAAGACATTCTTTTAGAAGACGAGGTTGAATGTTAATCCCAATCGATGAGTTTTCACATCTTTATCTTGTCTAAAATAGCGGTATTCTAGTCCCAAGTCTGTATCGCAAAGAAGAGGATAAGAGAGTCCGACGATGAGTTGTCCGGCCAGTCCATTCTGAGTAGAGTCATGTTTACGCTTGGCATAGCCAAAAATCCAAGAGTCGGTGCTCTTATAGTTCCAATGCGTATGAGTATGCGCATATCCGATGCCAGCTCCAATATAGGGCTGTACAAAAAGGTAGACAGGCAAATAGAACAGTCCGTTGCCCATGCAGGACCAAGTGGAAGTGGCGCCATGGATGCGGGGGTTATGGAATCCCAATTTGACGGTATCTAACGCTGTCCGTTGATAATTGACTTCTCCTTCAAATCGAAGATAGCAAAGTTGGTAGCCGATTGCGCCGCCAAGGTAATAGCCTGGTTCAAATTTAAAAGTGGCATGCGAATGAGATTGTCTTTCGGAGAAGCAGACTCCTCCGCGGACGCCGGCATATACGCCTTTGCCTAGGCTATCGAAGAGGAGGGCATGGGCAAAATGAGTGAATAAACTTCCCATTACGAGCAAACAAATAAAAATGAATTTTTTCATTATCCCTTCAACAGTTAAGGCGTATTTGAGTTAAAAAAAATCATCTTAACTCAAAAAGAGATAATTGCGAAGAGAATTTGGAGCTCGGCATTTAGCGCGAGGAGGTCATTTTAACTTTGTCCCTCAATGAACGACTCCAATCGCTTGCTTCCTTTGCGCGCATGGCCGCCTTTCGCTCCTATCTCTCGATAAAAATCCGGACCGTATTTGGAAGCCACAATCAACCCCCCTTTACGGCCAGCCTCTTGGCGGCTCATTTGGGACCGGCCTCGAGAGCGATAAAGGTCCGTGCCATACTTAGAAGAGACTGCTCTACTCGCTTTTTGGCCGGTTCTTTGGCGGTTTGAATAACTTCCTCTTGTTGCCATAGTCAACTCCTTGTTTTTTGAATACCACAGCGACAGATGACAAGAGATTATAGTGCGGGTTGTCTGAGGAGTGTCCAAGAGTTGAAATAAAAGAAGCAAATTTCGGAACTCGAAGGAGACGGATGAATGCCTCATCTTTTTTTGATTTATGAAATATGGAAATGAATAGCAAGCAGAAAAGAGAAAAATACCGAGGTCAATTCCAATTACTTTCTGAATGTGCCTCGGTAAAATAGAGAGCTCCTAAATCAATCCAATAAAAATTGCCCCTCCCTCTTACTTAAAACTTTCTTCTGGATTTCTCTGAGATAGATTGCGCAGATGAATGACTTCGCCTCCTAGGCCGTGAAAGTTTAAGGTATTAAAAAGGTCATCCTCATTTTTTAAGGCGGCGGATGTAGGAAAAAGAGCCAAAGCAAGATCGGAAGTCTTTTTACTTAAGTAATTGCAAACATTTTCTTTGATGACCTTAATGGGCGTATCTCGTCTAATTAGCTTAAATTCAATTATTTTAGGCAGCTTATCGCCAAAATTGTCCAATACAAGAATGCCGCTAAATAAAGGCTCTTTATGTAGCTTTTCGCACGTTTCTATAGCCGGATACTCGCTGGGAAGAATTAATAGAATGTTTTTTTCTTGCCATTCTGTTTGAATGAGCCGGATATTGGTTTGACATTCTTCCGAAGAATGGTGTTGGCATGGATGAGAGGTAATGGGATTCATATTTATCCTTATAAGAAATAATTAATTAAAGGTTATATTTTGTTTTAAATTGATTAACAGCTCTTTCCAAATCTTGGCACCGATCCCAGACACTATCAATAAATGCTTCCTCTTGACCTGGAAAAGCTAAAGACGCGTATTTTCCAAATATCTCTTTTATTTCATCTTTTTTTAGATTTTTAATCGAGCTGATCGTTTGTTGAATAATGGGTGCTGAAAAATCGATTGCGACTTGCTTGCTTTTTAATTGATCTCTCAATAGGGCGTGAACATGAACGCTTTTATCTTCTTGCAAGTCATCAAAGTTTGGCTGGTGGGTAGGAAGGCTCGACTCGATTCCCAGAGCGGCATGCGGTGTTTGGACACGGCTTCCCTTAAAATATTTAAAGGCCTGTCCTTTATCAAAACCCACGACATTTCCCTGTTTATCGATACCAAAATTATGAGGAAAGACGTCCGTATTTGATATAATCCAATCGACTAGACTATGAGCAAATAATTGCTCGAGTTGGGGTTGGGTGAGTTGTTGGATATTAAAAGACCTCTCATCGCTTGCTCCAGGGGTTCCTATTGCACCCGGCAAGTTCGTTTTACTAAAGTCGAGGGCTTCCTGTCCTAGGCCCTTCACTTGATTCCTTTCTGCTCGATAAGACGCAGGAATCAAATTGCCCATCATGCGATTGGCTAGGGAAGAAGCGGCTATTTCTGCCTCTATCACGATGTCTTTTTGCCCGCCTCTAAGAGGCTTAAAGAAAATGTTCTTATTCAAGTGATTGTCAAAGACGATACATCTGCCTTGATCGTCGATTTGCTTAATAACAGGACCATTGAGCGAAAGAGAAGGAAGGCTTTTATTTTTATTCCTAGCTTCAATCAAGGTGTGACAAATATTTTTATCGTGTTTAACATTAAGCATATTGATTGCTTCTTCGGGTTCAACTAATACCATGAATTCACTTTCCCATCCGGCCTCTGTTGGCGTTCCTCCTGCCCGGTTTGCAATATAATATCTCTCAATGCCACTCGGCTTTTTATAATCTGTTAACAGCGATTGGATGTCTCCCAGCATTCCCGTTTCTTCATAAAGCTCTTTAAGCGCATTTTGCTGCAAAGAAAGCCCTTTCTCTAATCCTCCCTTAGGAAAAGAATACGCATATCCTCCAAAGTTGTTTGCCACTTTTCTAATCCAAATCCTACCGTCAGGCTCTTGTAAAATAATTCCCGCTTTAACGGGCAAAGCAAATCCCTGATCGACAGAGTAGCCCACATCCTGTATAAAAGAAATATTCAGAGGGGCTTCATTGAGCGCCTTATCTTTAATTTTTGTGAAATAGGCTTTAATTTGAGGGTTTTCCGGTTCATGGCGAGAAGCTATTTCTCCAATGACCTCTTTTAATGAACTGAAGTCTACATTTCCCATTTTGGGAGGAAGGAAATCCGATTTCTTAAACACTTGAATGTTGGGATTTTCTTTTGCCTTCCAGGTACTATGAACGGGACCATTAACGGAGGTTTTTACGACATCTCCTTGAATATTTAATTTATATTCCTTACTTAACTGCAAAAGATTGTCATTTCTTACAAAGATGATTTCCGTGTTAGAAGGGTAGGTGCCATCATGTTGTAAAAAATTAAATTCTTTTTGAAGCTGATCAAAGCCCTTATTAATTTGCTCATTGGTAAATCCAAAGTGACGAAGGGTCGATAGGGGCATGATGGAAATGCCGGACGCATCATCTGTTAATTGACAGCCTAAAGCGATAGGGTATTCATCTCCTAAATAGGCAGGCTCTCCTTCGCTGAAGTAAATGCCTCGGTCTCCCATTTCATTGATTCCCCATGGGCCTAATACAGCAGACGGATCAAGACCTGTCGCTGGAAGAGCAGGGTTAAAAATAATCCCTTTCTCTTTTAAACTCTCAATTTTTGCTTTTTTCCCTGCCGTAGATAAGATCATTCCCTTTTTTAACGTTTGAGGAATGGCAAGGGCATAAATAGGATTATCTGGAAAATGAGTCTTAACAAATTCTACTTTTGCTTTAGTTAATTCTGTATGCTGATCAATTAATTGCTGCTTTTCGTCTAAGATCTCTAATTTACGGGCCCCGATAGGCTCATTCGTGTATTGATGGGATAAACTTTCAATTTGCTCTCGCAAAACTAAGATGTCTTGATTGATTTTCTTAAGCTCTGCGCTCTCTATGAAAGGTTTGGCTATCTTTACCGTGGCGACAGATTCCGTTGCTTCCTGTTTCTCTGTTTCCGCTATTTTTTCATCCGACTTTGGAATGCCGCTTTCTGCTACTTTGGCTTCCAATGAGGTTTTTTCTGGAACGGCTTTTTTGGACGGGATTGTTTGGGACAGGGGAGCCTTTGGTTTATTCAGTTCGGGTAATTTTGTCTCTGATTCCGATCCGGCTGTTTTTCCTTCGGGCGTTTGATCCACGAACTGCGGAGAGGATAAAAAGCCCTTTCGAGAAGCTAATTCTTCTTTGAGAGGCTTGGACTGTTGCGGTTTAGAGGTAAACACGGCATCCTCTTTAGTCACAGCTATTCTATGAATTTTAGAGCTTGTATCTTGTCCCTTTTCTGTCGGTTGAAATAATTTAACTAAAGAGCGGAATACTGCCACAGCCGGTAAACCTAATAAAGGAAGAGTTAATAAAGCTATTGCGCCTGTGGCAAGAATAACGGCAGCTGCTTGTTTTGCTGATAAGTTTGAAAAATCATTTACTGCATGATATGAAGAAGATAAGGGATTTATTATATTCATATAGACCAATTTGATTTATTTAATATTGGTTCTATTTAAATTATAATAAAAAATTTGTTTTATTATTATAAAATAATATCTTTTAACATTATGTTGTTAATGTTAGAATATTTTAAATTAAAATTATTTAGTGATGATTTATTTGCGTATTTTGTAGTAAATGTTCGATATGTTAATTGATTAATCTATTTTCATTCACAGTAGCAAATAATAGAACAAAATGATCCTTATAATCGATCCTAGACTTTAAGAGGATTGTTAGAATTAGCTGTTCTTTATGTAAATTTAATTTTAAATTAATAAAAATCAGCTATATTACTTTCACTTATATTGAGTATAATTATTAGATTAACAAAGGCAAGGATAATGGGAATAAATTTCTTTACTGCGATAAAATATGAAGAGTCAGACCGATCATTCAGCCATTCCCTTCTAGAGATAGTTGATAATTACTTCTATTTAGGTGGAAAAAAAGCGCACGTCATACAAAGCAAAACGAAAGACGGAAAACAGAAGGCTGTGTTAGCTGATACGGATTCGTCTATTTTAGCTAGGGTGGCCAAGGTTGTCTCTTATTTCACAGTGGTTATTCCCACCTTCCTGTTAGTGGCCAAGCTCATTTTGCGTTCTACTCATTCTTTTAAGATTATTGATCCCAAATTAAAATTAGAGAAGGGGATGAATATTCCTGCGGATACCATCGTGAAGCTTCAGCGTTTAATGGCTCAAATTGAGGAAAGGGGAGATGAGATAGAGGATAAGGATACCCTTGTATGGCTATCCCGAGGAAATAACTTAATCTTCAAATTAGTAGACGCTCCTAATCTTGTTTTTAAAATGGCTCCGCCGCATCGCTCCGTTGCTCGAGGCGGAAGACTATTGGATGCAAAAGCTATTAGTGAAGAGCGTTTTGCCAATATGATTAAAGCCAAAGGGGTGTGCCTCACTCATCAACTCGGGCAGCTCATCATTCCCCATGCCAAAAAAGTAGATATTAAAGTTAACAATGCTAAATACACGCTGATTGCAGAAGAGACCCTTGATTTTAATCCAACAGAAAGCGCTCAGGAGGAATTGTATCATCAACAGGCTAGTCAGTTAAATGAAACAGTCCGCCAGCTCGCTACTTTTGTTGCGAAAACACAATTCAATGATGTGGCATGGCGTAATATTCCTATTCTCAATGAGGCGCCGGAGTTTCAAGGCTCTAGGCGAGTGGGTTTGATTGATCTTGAGCATATGGATAATGGGGTGACCGGTTTTACTGGCGAAAGGGCGTGGGGAGGGAATGGCAGCCGAGGCTTAATCGCTTGCGTCTCAGAAGAACAAATTGGCACTGTAATAGAAGAAGCTAATAAGCAAGTCGTTAATCTGCCTGAAGGAGATATTCAGGAGGCAAAAGAAAGCAGGCTAAAAGAATTAGAATCGAATCAGCAATTACGGGAGTTCTATGAAAGAAAAGGGATTCGAACAGGCAAAGAACCTATCCAGGTTGATGTAGACACTTTAGATTTAAATTTAACGGAAGAAGGACAAATTAGCGTAAGGATCGGGTGGGATGAAACAAACAGAAGGGTTAAATGGGAAAAGCAAAAAGTGACTTTAAGACAGGCAGCAGAACAGGTCATTGCCAAAATCAACACGCTCCTTCAAGAAAGTTCTGATCAAGCCTCCATAAAAGGGAAGCGCTATTTTCTGCTGGATAGGGAGGAAGATCTATTTAACCAATATGATCAACTTGGCTTTGATTCGAATAAACCTTCAAAGGAAGAACAAGAAAAACACATTTGGCTGCGCCGTATTATCCGAGCCCTTATTGATAAAGGCCACCTTTTCAAATTGGATAAAATCAACGGTTATGGCCTATACATTCAAGCGTAATCAGCTTTAAGCCCTTTCTTTGGGAATGGGCCTTCTAAACTGTTATTGATAAAAAGAGAGATCAAGCATTTGGTCTCTGATTAAAGAGATCGCTGGCTTGAGTCATCGCTAGCCAGCTCCTTTTTCTCCTCCTCAAGAAGCTGCGGGGCAGCAGCCTGGATGGCTTTTTTCTTGGCATATTCTTCTTGAACGCGTGCAGATCGCTTGTAAGAATCTATTTTCCCCCGAATGATTTGACCAATGGCTAGCACAGCGAAGAAGGCGATGCAGCAAACAAGTACTCCATTTATAAATAACCGCTTTGCTTTTTCGAATTTTGTCTCTGGCACGACTTTGCTTTCAGAAAAATCCATAGAAAAGCAGAATTCCGACTTTTCTAAAGCCTTGGTCAATAATTGGCGATGCTCGGACAGCTCTTCCACTTTAATGTGATCGGATAAGCTGAGGTATTCAAAATCAAAAATAAATGTCTGTTTATCAGCCTTTAAACGAATCCAATAGCTGAACGCCTGATTGGAAAAATGCTGCTCGTCTTCGGTTTGCTCCCACTCTTGGTCGGATCGGATCACCTGATAGACGTCTTTTCGGTGCACGGGAAAAGACTGGAAGAGCGGGTGCGTGCGCTCGGGATTAATGAGCGTGGTGAGATAAGCGTGAAGGTTATGGGGGAAGATACTGGCTGTACCAAGTGTGCTTGCTTCGTCCTCTTTGATGAAGAAACTCTCCAAAGAATAGCATTCTTTTGTCGTAAAAATATTCTCTTCGCGGTCATCTGTGATCTCAAGCGGCCGCGCTGCCTTTAAATTGCCCAGCAGATTGGCGTAGGCATGCTCATAATGCTGGGATAGTTTTTCCTGCCCTGTTCTTTGATAATACCCCCGCATATAATCCGCTTCAAATCCCCTATAGATCGATTTGACTTCCATTAACGTGTCTTTCTCGGATTGGAGGAAGAAAGTGGTTAAAAATTCCGCGTGGCCGAATAGGGAAGCTTGGATAGGAGTCAGGGCTGTTGTTTCAGGTTTTAAAACCAGGCCATAGCGAAAATCGGCACAATAATTGCCAGGCAAAGAGCCGCCTTGATGGCTACGGGTGGAATCGATCCAATAGGTCTTTCCGTTCATCACAATCTGCAAAATGGCATGGCTGAAAAGCGCATGTGAAGGTAGATGATGGGGCAAGGTATGGGACAAATGGAAATTGACCAGGACGGGATAAGCCTCTATCTCTAGCAAGGCGAGAAGGATGCGCAATAGCTGGGTCTTATCTTTGCAGTCGCCATAGCGATTTTTAAACACCTTGACCGGATCGCTTGGCGTAACGGAGTTAATCCCGTCTTCTATGCCCAAGTAGCGCACTTTATCTTGAACAAAGCGGACGGCGCATAAGGCCTGCTCTTCTTTTGAGGCGAAAGCCTGCTGCCATTCCCTGGCTAGTTCGATCATCTCTTGCGAACAGCATTCCTCTAAGCGAGGGGAAGAAAGCCGGAATAGTTTGAGGCCCCATTCAGCAACGGTTTGCCAATCAGGAAAAGAAGAGATTTGGACATAGGGATAGCTTTGATGCCAAACAGGCTGGCCATCTTCATAGGGAAGGCCCTTAAGGGAAGATAAATGCCAGAGCCATTCCTTGCCGCTGTCATTGCCCTTAAGGACAGGCCTGACATCAGTCAAATAATGATAAAAAGAGAGGGGATGCCCATCCCGTTCGATGAGGCGAATGAAATAGTGCTCGACGGATTCGGAAAAGCCTAGGTAAAAAGCATAGCCAAAATGCGGGCTGACGGCGGGATTGCAGCCTTCAACGGAATAAGCGTATTCAATGAAATCTCCCTCTCGCACATCATCTAAGAAGATAACAGCCGATAAAAGACCGTCATATAAATGCTGTTCGAGATCTTGCTCTCTTTGGATCAGGCGGATATGAGCGGTTTGCAGCTTATCTAGGCAGGTATTCCCGCGGTAATGGCGCAAGGTATGGATCTTTAAGGTCTGATAGGAAGGGTCGAAAGACATGCGCAATGTAGAGAACTGCTGCACATCCGCATCGTTGGCTATTCGATAAATCAAACGATAATATTTAGCTTCTTTTTGCAAATGCATTTGATGCTCCACCAAAATCATGCGGCTTTGCGTGGAACAGGATTGTCCGCCTTCAAATGGCCATAAGGGAGCTATCCAGTCAGGAAGAGGAGACAGCAAATCATCTTTTAGGCTATTGAGCTGGGGAAGGAATGGCATATAAGACCTTCACTTTAAAGAATAGTGCTTAAACAGAATAAGGAAGGAATGAAAAAAATGAAATGCTCTTCTATTGCTATGCCTGATTTTAAGCAACTTGATAGCCATTGCTTGATAAAGAGAGGATTGTCAAAATCTAATCATTTTATGAATAAAAGATTAAATGATTTCAATATTGAAATAGATCAGTATTAAACAAGATAATTGCGATGAAATAATGTATTTGATAGTATAACGCTCAAATTTCTTTCAAAGGAAAGGTACGCACTAAAGTTAGATTAAATAATATCTGTTTAATTGCTTTGGCACCTTTTTCACTTATTCTCTTATATAAATCTAATTTTAACCAGACATTAGAGTTACTGTCTCTAACTGTTTGGTGAATGATCGTATTTAGATTTTTTATTAAAATTTACTCGTTACATTTATTTTTTTTACAGCATTATAAAAATTCTTTTTTGATAAAGGTAATTATGAATGTCAATTTATCTGACCTCCGTTTATATGATCCACGCGGTATTTTGCCAAAAATTGGAACTAAACCTGATGAAGTGAACTTAAATCGCAGAGCGTTTGCACTTGGGATGTTTAGCCTGGCGACGATAGGGGGCCTGTGCGTACGCATGCATGGAGATTCGAAATATGAATGGATAGGAAGACTAATGGTGGATTGGGGGACGAGTTCCTTGAAGGTCTCTTGCACGATAGAAAATAAAAATTATAGTTGGCTTCATTCTGCTACAAATGGGGCCTTGTATGCTGCCACTAATCTCGTTTCATCAGGGGTCAATAAAGCACTGGGGTATACGACTAATAAAGTATTGGGCTGTGCCACCAATCCTAACGTATCGAATGCGCTTACAGCCGGGTGTATGAATATGGCATTAAAAGCGATAGAAGGGGGAATGAAAAAAAAATTAAAGCCTAAAGAGCTTCTGGCAGCAGGCGCAAGCAGCGCAGGCGTGTCTTTGGTCGGATCCGGAATAAATGCGATTGGCGGAGAGAGTGCTTCAGGCATTGTAATTGGAGGGACCTTTGCAGGAGCTACCACTGCTATTCTTCAACGGGTAGCGGATGCAGCTTTAGGAGAATCAAGAGAGGATAACATCTTACGAGATGGCCTCTTTGGTGCTTTAAATGGAGGGGTCAATGCCATTCCATCTGCACACAGAATTTCCAGGTTAAGTAAGGCGGCACAATCTGCAACCAATCAAGCTTCAAAACCGGCTCCAACTTCTCGTACCACAGCATCTGCTATCGAACAGGAAAGGCTAGCGCTTGCTCAAGAGAAAGCGGCTCTTGATGCCAAAATCGCCGCTTATAACCAAGCCAAGGAAGATGCCACTGAATTTGTTAAAAGCTGCGTTAATGTGGGTTATCAAGATAGAGCGAGATGGAGAAGAGGAAACGAGGAGCAAGCTATTCTAGATATTCTTAATGGACAAAAAGTGTCTTTCAGACAGGGTAGTTTTATTACTTCCCAAGAACAAGCTCCCATCTCCTATCCTGAGCAAGAAGTGCAAAACTATTTAGCAAGATTAGCTAGATTTAATCAATTATCAAATAGCTTGAATAGCCCACCACCGGCTCCCGGGCTTAGCCAATCGTCTAACCCCCTCCCTGCATGTAATAATAAACAGTCAGCGTCCCGGCCTCTAGAAAGGGAACAGCCTGGCTATCCATTTCAACTTCCAGGAGATAGAGACGAGCCTTCTGGCGATGAGAGAGGGGAGACTGTCGGTGAAAATCATGTACGCCAGGCAGGGACTGATACGCCTCTAGAGCCAGGAGAAGGCGAGAAGGAAGCGCCGGAAAATGAAAATCCAAGCAGAGAAACTCGTTTGAAGACCTCTCTAGATCTTGATGAAAGAGAAGAAACTATTGAAGACTTCGATCCCATCATTCTACAAGAGCAGATAGCAAGCTTGGTAGAAGAGGCAGAAGCTGAAAAATGGAATGAACGAACCAGTTTCTTTGAAGAGGGAGAAAAAGACGTTCAAAAAGAGGAGTATATGGAGTTGTTGCAAATCAGCCCAGAAGAGAAAGCTGACCGGCAGCCTATTCTAGAAGACGAGCGGCCCTCAAATAAGCCTTTTCTCCTCGCTGATGAGACGGAAAAGAGCCTGCCTGCGGTTGCAGATGCAATGAAATATAAGAGAAAACGCAACATTGCAGCTAGGATAAGAAAATATCGTAGAGAACTTAAGTCACAAGATATCACTCAAGAACAGGCTATAAAAATTCAAGAGAAAATTGATAAATTGGCGGCGAAGTTGGAAAATTTGAAAAAGTAGGGATGCGCTCTTCTTAGGCCTGTAAATGCCTCTGAAATAGCTATTGCTAATCCTGGCACTCAATTGGCAGCTTGATAGCTGTTGGTTGAGTGCTATTTAGCTGTATTTGATATCTTAATATATAGAGATTCATTTTGCTATTTTTCACACTTTTTTTCACGACAAGCCTCTAAAACATTCTACAATGAACAAAAAGCCGCAACATTGATAGGATTGCAACTCACAAAGAATAAAATGTTAAATATTATTCTTTGCTGTCAGTTTAGAGATGGGTGGCATTGGCAATGTTCTGCCCAATTTTTAAAGATATAAAGAATATTAACTAAATTGCAAGGGCCTCCGGCTCCTTCAAATTTTCCATTTCTTACAAAGCAATGAAACCAATCATTTTGGCTTTTTTCTTCTTTTATTTTTTCAAATGAGTGATCTTTAAAATGCGTTCCTTCCAAATCTATGGTTATATGCCAACCAGGATTATCTATAGTGTGAATAGTTATATTTTCATTATGCTCCCACTCTCCGTCACAGTATTGTTGGTACCAGTTTTGGAGCCATAGTATCAGTTCTAATTGATTTATTGTCATGGTATCTCCCATGGTTCTGGTAGTTGCTCCAACCATTTGTGTCACCTAATTGATCGACAATTTGAAATGTATCATTTATTGTGTTTCTGCAGTAAAAATTTAAGTCTTCACTGCACTGTGGTAACTTCATTCACAAACTAACTCTTTCTATCTAATTTTAAGATTCCTTTTGATTGCTCTCCGCCCATTCCCTAAAAATCTGCAAGATTTCTGGTAAATTTAATGGTCCGCCATATCCTTCAAAAAATCCATTTCTAACTCTACAAAAAATCCAATCGTTTTCTGTGCATTCGTTATCAATATCTTGAAATTTTTTATCTTGCAAATCAGTTTCCTGAATACTAATTTGAATGCTCCAACCAGGATTGTCTAATGTTTCAATTTTGACTCCAAATTGATGTTCCCAGTCTCCATCACATTCCTTATAATACCATTTTAACAACCAAATTAAATTATCATTCATGATTTATTTCCCTTATTTAGGTATTTCCCATGTGTCAGCAGGTCTAACTCTCCACCGCAAGGAGGGATCATGTAGTGAGGTTCATCTTTTTCTTGTAAAATTTTATTAAAATGACGGGGTGATGTTTGACGTGAGCAAGAGTTGAATAATCAAATCTCCTCCAGATTCAATTTTGAAGCAATCTGAGTAGGCCATAAAAATGAGACAAGGTCAAATTTATTGTTATAAAATTCCCATTTTCTTTTCTCAGTTAATTCTTATACAGGAGGTAATGGAGTATTGTTTGTAATTAATGCCTTATAGGATTCTTTTAAATTTTTAATAAAATTTTGAAGTTCAAAATCCCATACAATTTTATTACTATCATTTAATAGATTAATTCGATATTCGTTGGTTAATTTAAAGTGACTTATAAAAAATAAATTTTTTTGTCTATGTTTTAGAATCAAAACTATTTTATCGTTGGTAGATTCGCTCTTTCTAACTTGAAAGTTATTTGTATCAATAATAGGTGAGCAATGATTCGATAGGGGAAGATGTGTTTGGTTTAACCCTTTTAAAGTATTATATGCTAGCTCCAAAACTTCAATAAAATTTCTATAATTTAACTGAAAAATAACTTTCCCATAATTAAAAAAATTAATATTAGCTTCATCAAATCCCTGTTCACAGTCTAGGACTGCTATGGTATTACTATCGTATTTAAAAAAGATGATTAATCTTTCATAATCTATATCACTAGCTACAAGTATTTTAAAGTCGTTATCATTTTGCATCTATAAAACTTCTAGGAGAGTGTATTAAAACTCAGTCATTAGTCATCAATCTGGTCTTATCCTATTTTTCAAAGGGCAACCTGATTAACTCTATCTATTGGAAAGAGTCTTACTGATAAAACCTTGTCAATAGGGTTTTTAACAAATAATTTTTCTTTTTCAGCCTAGTTATCTTTTCAATAATACAGCTAATGCTCTCTTATTGAATTGAAATGGCTGGGATCACCTGCTTGTCAACAGTTTCTAATTATTAATTTATTTACTCTTCAATTTTTTTAGATTCGGTTAAATTTTTTTTTGCAGATAGGAGAATATTTATTAGATCATCTAGATAAAATATCCAAGATGAACTTTTAGCTGGTGGAAATATTTCTATCTCCATCTTATCTATGCCTTTTTCTTGCGAAACTGTTGCAAATGTATTATTTTTATGAACTATATCTGCAACCATTTCTTCATAGTCTAAATCACTGCATAAACGGACTTCAAAATTTTTCTCCATTTGAACTCAAAGGTATGTAAGCCAATCAGGCTTATTGATTTTAATATACATTTTTGCTTCGTACTGAGCATTGGGATGCAGATTTTTATAAGATACGAGATCTAACTGGTTTCTTTTAACCCAAATTTGTGCGATTGATTCCCCACATACATCCATAATCGAATACTCTTCTTTTAAATCGCTTGCAACTGTAAGAAGAGCATTTAAAGCTTGATCATTGTCAAAATTACCTAGATCTATTGCTGCATCATCTCTTTCTGAGATAGAAGCTGTTTTATCTAATAAAGTTTTCACCAGGCAATTCAATTTATTCTCGTCTAAATTAAGATTCATAAGATTTCATCAAATTGATTTCTTTTTATCCAAATCAAACCTATAAATTCTCCTCATGAATTCAAAATAATATTCCCCTATTTGGGATTAAGTGCAAGCGTTAACAAGGTATTTAAAGCCCGTTTATAAACTTCGTAACCAATTTACTCTTCTACAAGGGAATATCAAACTAAAATTCGATTGGCATAGATAAAGGAAAAGCCTGCTCGACTAAACAAGCTACGTGAATCAAGTATGGACAGTCTTTCTGGTGATTGCAGAGGATGTTAAATTCCTTCTTTTAAGAGCCAAGCTAGGGGTTTTAATACTGCCTATAAAACTAAAACTTTTCTTTCTCATTAGAAGAGTCTAATATTTCAAAATTCAAACAAAAAATATTTATTATACTATTCGTGGAATTAGTCTCTATTCTAAAGCATTTTAGATTATCGAGAAGGACTCCTACTTTTGACCATTTTTCTCGAATAAAATTTAATTCTTTTGAATCAAAAATACATTCCGCAGTCAAAATGGATTCACAGGCTATAACACCAAAATTCATATTTGCGGTTAAAGCATAGCAATCCTTAAATTCAAGGATAGAAGATTTATTATCCTCTGGCCAATCTATTAAAAGTCTAACAATGTCACGTTCACCAGGGGTTCGTCTATCAATAAAAATAAATTGCAAATTAGCATCATGCCAAGGCAAATCATTGAAATTCATATTCATGGTTTAAATCCTGGATCGATTGGTGGATCAATTCTTAATCTTTCAACAAATTTTCCGTTCACATATTCTCCTTAGCTTCCTGATCTATTTACATTTTCTAATGACTTGGAATTTGATATTTTGCATTGGGTGGAAGAGCGACACCTCTGGAGTTACATGGATGATTCTTTGAGCTTGTTCTATTGATCCTTTTCTTGATAAAGATTCAATTTAACCTATTTCATCTGTAAATACGAGAGAAAATAGAATAATTTCATTGTCTTTTACTGGATATTTTTCAATGTATTTCTTAGAAACTATTTTACTTCTTAAATAATATTCTTCTCTTTTTTCATTAGCTTTAGGATCACACGACCAGTTATCCGATAAAGGAATAATATTTTCATCTTCAATTTTATAAACATTTCCTCCTAATATTCCAATGTCATCAAACATAATTGAATTAATTAAATTTTTGATGTCTTCTTGATTCCAAGCCAAATCTCTAATCCCTATTTTTTCTAAAGAAACTGTTCTTGCTAAAATTTTTTGTTTAATTTCTGATTTAATCATCTTTTACTCTTGTTGTATAATTAATTTTCAATAAACAATCTATGGTTAATTGTCTTATTATTTTCTATAATTCACTCGAAATGTCCAGTTCTACCTGATATCCACCAGATAAGATAATTTTTATTCGCTCTATGCCATCTCGGCCTGTAATTAATTCTTGTCTACCATACTTAGCCTAATTATCTACAATCAATTTATGGGGGTGGTGCAGCGGATTTCCGGATCATAGTAGCATCTGCCAAAGTAAATCTAGCTCATCTCTAGATCAACTCGTTTGTTGGCATAGCGTCAGGGATTGCCGACTTGTGAAGCGACTATTTCTTTTTTATTGGCATTGAGGATAGGCTCTTGGCCAAAAGCGATGTATCGATAAGCTTGCCAAGCTCATCTTAGCATCGAGCAGGCAAGCGACATGCCCTTGATGATTGTGCAGGGGAGCGAACAAATGCCCATTTAGCTCTAATGTAATGGCGCGCCAAGCTCGGCGTCATGACTATTGCCTAGCAAGCGAAATTCTTGGATGGCTAATTACAGTAGATCAATGAGAGCTTTTCTAACTATTAGTACTTCCAACAACTATTTAGGATTGTCAAAATTTGCAATTAATTCACTTTATATTTGAGCAATTTTTTTTTGATCTTTGTTTTTATAAAAATGATAAAATTTCTTATTTTAACTCAAATTGTTTGATCCAATCTGGTTTTCTACTCTCTACTACAAAATAAATGCCATCTCGAGCATCTTTAACTAAAGAATAATAGGATTTCTCATCAAATTGATTTCTTCTTACCCAGATAGAACCGATAGATTCTCCACAGGTTTCCAAAACAGTAGTACTTTCAGTCGGATCTTGAGCTGCTTTAATTAAAGCATTTAAAACATAATCACTATCATATTTTTCTAAATACATGGCGGCATCATCTTTTTCTGTAATAGATGCATTTTTATCAAATAAAATTCCGACGAGTAATTTTTCTTTTTCTTCTAGTATAATAGTTTTTTTTAGAATTGTTACATTAATTAGAAAAATTGGCATCTTTTATATTCAAATATATTTAGTCCATTCCGGTTTGTTATTTCTAATATACATTTCAGCTTCCGTTTTAGCTAAACTTGGTAATTGATCATAAGCTATCTTATCAAAAGAATTCTGTTTTATCCAAATTTGGGCAATAGATTCTCCACATGAGCTTAAAATAATATTATCTTCTTTGGGATTAAGTGTGATGGTTAACAAAGCATTCAAGGCTCGTTTATCATTAAACTTTCCCATAGCCATCACTGCATCATGTCTTTCATCTTCTCTTGCTTCATTATCAAATAAAATAGAGATAAGCAAATCAATTCTGTCAGGCATAAATCTCCATAAATTCATTATCTGAAATTAATAAGGAAAATCTAAAGGAATGTGTGTTCCTATTTCCTCTCCACCAATTTGCCCAGTAAAAGGATTAATATAATAATTTCCTCCTTTTTCTAATCTTGCATCAAATCTTGGAATTTGGCTACCTAGCTCTAAACCTGCTCTACTACTAGCTTCGGGTTTGATCAAAAGTCTCCATTCGAATTTATCATCTATATAAATTCCCCATTTTTCTGGTCGTCCATCATTAGGGAACCTCTTCCAACCTTTACTTTTAGCCCAATTGCGTAAAATTCTTATATTGTTTTTTCCTTCTGCAGTTAAATTGCGGGCCGCTTGATGAAAATGGTTTAACTGTTTGGTCCCCTTCAAAGAAAAAGTGGATTGTTTGCCAATAGATTTACTAACAAGTTTATATGTTTCAAAGGATGCATATCTTGCCACGCCCGTTAGGCTTCTTGCAATACCATACCCAGCATAGATAGCGCTTCCCACCTCTAGTGCTATGAAAGTGGCCTGGCGATAGGTTTGATAGGCAGGATGATTTGCATGCTCCGTTCCAAAATGAGCTTGTAGGAAGTCTTCGCAAGCTACACATTGATTTGTTACTGTATTATGATGATCTTGTAAGATTTGTTCTCTTTCGTTTTGAGAAAGATTTAAACTATCAAGGCCGCTTAAAAAGCACATTTCCTGTATGCCGAGGAGTTGGCAAATTCCATAGTCCCAAAAAGCGTGAGCGGCTCCTACACATGTCGCTTCCATTTCTGCTTTATCATGGAACGTATCAAAATACTCGAAATCCTGATCGTAGATAGGATGGTCGGCCGGATCTCCTTGATAATCCTCTTCGAATAATCCATAAGCGTCGAAGGCGCTTAATGGATTATGGTGCAAATAGGCATAGCGGTTGGGGCCATCGGCAAAGCCTAAGGGATCTGGCGTGGTCCAGCGGCCGATTTCCGGATCGTAGTAGCGTCTGCCAAAGTAAATCCAGCCGGTTTCCGGATCAACCCGCTTGCTGGCATAGCGCCAAGGATTGCCGACTTGTGAAGCAGCTATGTCTTGTCCATTGGCATTGAGGATGGTCTCTTCGCCAAAAGCAGTGTAGCGAT